>JADLBG010000854.1 GCA_020847895.1 Bryobacterales bacterium | reverse complement strand
CTTCCTGAACCAAGAATGCCAGACGTGGGCCGAAACCTGGGCCCAAGGAAAGAAAGAGACAGTCCCCTTCGATTCGGGGCTTCCAACTCCTTGAAAAAAAGTACCCTCTGTTGCAACCAGCAAATGAACAAAGAGAGCGAATTGCATAATCCGAATACTGACTCCCGCAAGCACTCTATTTGCCTCAGCTCACTCTTCCATCCGCTTGTCGCAGCAGAGGGCAGGTTTAAAGAGTTGTTCCATCAATTCACGGCTTCTCTTGCACGTGCTCTGCCAGCTTTCAGCGTATTGGCTTTCACTGAAAACAAAGAACTTGTTGACGAACCGCGCGTCTTTTCGAAGCCCTGCCACAGTGTCCGGTGTGTCACTATGACACAATGAGGAAGGATGTTCCGGGCTGCCTGTCTCACCTTCCTGCTGGCGCTCCCGTTGCCGGCCCAAGATCCCGCTTCGGCCCCGCCGCCCGCGGAAAACAAAGGGAAAACTCCCCCGGCGCGGCCTGATGATTTCAAGGTCTACACGGAACATCCGCGCCTGCTTGCCAACGCCCGCCATCTTCGTCTTCTGCGGCGGGAGTGCGAGCGCAAGTCCATGCGCTGGGAGGCGTTTCAGGCGGTGATGACCGCCAATGCCGACCTTCCCGAAAAAGGCTTCGCTTTCGCGCTCTACTACCTGGTTTCGCAGGAACCCTCGTACGGCAGGAAAGCCATTGAGTGGGCTCTCGGCCCGGGCAGGGACCTGCATCAGTTGGCCCTGGTATTCGATTGGTGTCAACCTCTGCTCACCGAGTCTCAATCGAAGGCCCTGGCGGAGAAGATGGCGCAAGCCATGGAGCAGGAATCCGCGAAGGATACCGTGCCTGCCGTCCGCGATCGTGTACTGGCGGCTATCACCCTGTTTGACCACGTGCCCGGCCTGCCGGAGAAAACGCTCCGGTCCTTCTTTGATCAATGGTGGATGGGCAAGATGGCGCCCGCGTTGCAAAAGAATCGCAATGCGCTGCCCCGGAACGATGCCTACGCGTTGCTGGAGATCATGCACGCGGTGCGGGACAACCTCCTCTTCGACATGCGCGACAATGCCTTGCTCTACTTCCGGGATTTCGCCGTTGACCGCGTCCTGAGCTACTACCCTGCCGTGTACCCGGCGCCGGAGAACATGTACCGGATTCCCATGTACTCCGGTCTGGGGGAGCCCGATCTCCGGGAAGCCGCCCTCTCCCGCGCCGCGGATCTCAGTCTTGTCGCCTTCGACGCCAACGCGCTGCAGAACCAGTTTCTCCAGGGCTGGCTTATCCAGGACCGTTTCCTGATGCGCGGCGCCTACGGGGTCCCTTATGAGTTCTTCTGGGCAAATCCCTATCAGCCGGGGCTCAGCTATCACCACCTGCCTGATTTCTTCCATGATCCGAATTCCGGCATACTGCTGCTGCGATCCAGTTGGGACGATGATGCCGCGTGGCTCAGCTACAACAATGGAGAGATGGAATTGTTCCTCGACGGCAAGCGGAGCGGGCTACAACCCCGAGCTATCAAGGAACCGCTGCAGATCGGGGACCACATCGTCATGGTGGGCGAGAGTCCGCTGCGATTCACGCTGAACCTCGGCGCCAAGACGCAGTATTTCCTCATCGGGCTGAAGCCGGAAACGGCTTACGACATCGAGGTGGATGACGAAGAACTGAGGGAAGTGAAGACGGACGCGGGCGGCATTCTGGCTCTTTCCTTTCCACAAAGCCTCAATGTAGGCGTCCGCCTCGAGGAATACCACGCACAGTAGCGCCGCGCGATAGGCGCCGGACGATGGTTGCGCAATCGATTTGCGTATATACTGCTCCGTACCGAAAGGTGCAACAACGAATCTTGGTACAGGACAGTAATCATGAACCATCTTTCCGGCAGTCTTTTCAACTCCGCCGCCGTTGCGGGAATCGCGCGCGCGCAGCGCGGCGCCGGCGCGAAGCGGCTCGCGGCTGTATTGTCGGTGCTGGCTCTCTCCGCCCAGGTGCCCACGGCGGAACTCACCGGCATCGTTACTGACGTTTCCGGCGCCGCCGTGGCCGGCGCCGAGATAACCATCACCGCCAACGCCACCAACATCCGGCGCGCGGTCGCCAGCAACGCCGCGGGTGTGTACATCGCGCCCGCGCTACAGCCGGGAGCGTATTCGGTGAAGGTCACGATGAAAGGATTCCGGACCGCCATCAATAACTCAGTTCAGTTGGAGGTGGATCAGACAGCGCGCCTGAATTTCGAACTCCAGGTGGGCGACGTCACCGAGGCTGTCGAGGTATCGGCGGCGGCGGAGAGCCTGGATACGGAAACCACCACGGTTGGAACGGTAATCGACAACCGGCGCATCGAAAACCTGCCGCTCAATGGGCGGAACTATCTCCAACTGGCGAATCTGGTGCCGTCCGGAACCATCTATGGCCCGGGGAACTTCATCGCCGGCGCGCGCGGCGGCGGCGCGCGGGCGCAGTTCACGCTAAATCTCTCCGGCCAGCGATTTCAGTTCAACCGGTTTACGCTGGACGGAGTAGAGAACACCGATCCGAATTTCGGCACGTACCTTTTTCTTCCCTCGGTGGACGCCCTGCAGGAGTTCAAGGTGGAGACGGGCACCTACAGCGCCGAGTCCGGCCGGAACGTGACGCAAGTGAACGTCATCACCAAGAGCGGAACCAACCAGTTACACGGCAGCGTTTTCGAATTCGTGCGCAATACGGCGCTGGACGCCCGGAACTTCTTCCAACTTCCCAACGCGCCCATTCAGCCGCTGAAACGCAACCAATTCGGATTCACCCTGGGCGGACCGGTAGTCATTCCCAAGATCCTGAACGGGCGCAACAAACTGTTCTTCTTCGCGAATTACGAAGGCCAAAGGCAGCGCGTGGGGTCCCTTATTTTCGCCAACGTGCCGCTGCCTGAGTACTTCACCGGAAACTTCGCCGGTCTGCCGCAGACCATCTACGACCCGAATACCCGAGTGCTCAATGCGGCCGGGACTGCCGTCGCGTCCCAGCAGCCATTTCCCGGCAACGTGATTCCGCAGAACCGGATTCATCCGGCTTCGATGGTGGCGCGGCCGCTGTGGCCCGTTCCCAACAGTCCGGCGACCTCGGCGCGCGATCTGCTGTATGCGCAAAACTATCAGAACAACCTGGAGGCGATGCGAGCCGATGCCGATGGCGGGATGATCCGCGGAGACTGGCAGCAGAACGACAAGTCGAGCGTGCAGATGAGGTACAGCCACTCCTATGAGCCTTATTACACGCCGCAGGCGATTGCCGATCAGGGCATCGCCAACACGAGCATTACCGACCAGGCCATGCTCGGGCACACGTTCGTGCTGAACCCGGTCATGGTGAACCAGTTCAAACTCGGATTCAGCCGGCTCGACGCCGACAACGGCAATCTGCACGCCGGCGATGCGAGCAATGACTGGGTGAAGAAGCTGAAGATTCCCTATGTTCTCACCAGCCCAAGGACCTGGGGCAGCCCGCGCCTGGGGATCGGACCGTTCACTGTCGTGGGCGATCCGGAGAACTCGCCGTATTCCAACTGGGACACGATGATTCAGATGACTGACAATTTCTCGTGGAGCAGGGGGAAGCACTCGCTCAAGTTCGGAGGCGACTATGTGCGCACGCGGTACAACATTGCCGGGAACGACCGCCCGCGCGGCCAGTTCACCTTCAGCGGCACTTATTCGCAGCTCAGCGGTCAGACGCCTCTGGCGCTGCACGGCATGTCGGACTACCTGCTTGGGCTGATCAGCGCGCAGCAGGCGCAACTGGGCGAGATCGCCGCCCAACTGCGCAGTTACTCGCTGGGCCTCTATTTCCAGGACAACTGGAAGGTCTCGTCAAAACTGACGCTGAACCTTGGCTTGCGCTACGAACTGGCGCCGGGCTGGGTGGAAAAGTACGATCACATGACCATCGTGAACTGGTCCTGGGATAACTCGTTCCATCCCATCTGGGTGCGCGTGGGAAACGGCGACTTCTACGAAGGGAACCCACCGGTGCCGCTTCCGCAGGGTTGGGCGATTGCGCGAGACGGACGATTCGGACGGCGCTCCTGGAAGACGGATGCCCGGCAGTTCGGCCCGCGCATCGGCTTCGCTTACAGCGTGACCCCGAAGACCGTATTGCGCGGAGGCTTCGCGATTTTCTTTCCTCACGACATCGGCAACGCGGCGTTCGATGTTCTGCGCAATCAGCCGTTCACGATGCGTATTGCATCGAATTCCAACCAGTTCATTCCGAACGCCACCTGGGACAATCCCTATCCGCCGGATTCGCTGCGGGTCTCGACGCTTTCGCCCTCCTGGCTTTGGGGAGAGCCGCAACCCTACACGCCTAACTGGTCGTTCAATATTCAGCGCAGCCTCACCGGTTCACTCACGCTCGAAACCGGCTATGTCGGCTCGGCCAGCGTTCATTTGCAGCGGACCGTCTATGCCAACGACTCGGCCCCAGGCGGACCCATCGCGAACCGCAACCTGCGGCGCCCATGGCCGGACCTGGGGTTCATTCAAGCCGTCGAGGCTCCAAGCCACGCCTCGTATCATTCGTTCCAAACCCGCTTGCAGCAGCGCTTCTCGCGCGGCTTCACGCTTCTGGCATCCTACAGTTGGGAGAAGTCGATCGACGATGGAAGCGGAATCCGCCAGGCCTTGGGCGACACATACGTGCCGTCGAACGGCGCCGATTTAAGAACCGAGCGCGGCTTGTCGGCGTTTAATTTCGGCCAGAAGCTGACTGTTTCGAGCCTCTGGGAACTGCCCATCGGGCGCGGCAGGGCTATTGGGGGCGATATGAGCAGGTTTGCGAATCTGCTGGCCGGCGGGTGGCAACTGGGGGGCATCCTGACAATCTCCGGAGGATTTCCCTTTTCGGTGTTTTGCCAGGCGGGCGGCGTCTACCAGAATACGGACAGCACCTGCCGCGCGGACGCCACCGGGATCAGCCCGGGCATGGACAATCCCGGTCCGGCCCGGTGGTTTAATCCGGCGGCATTTACGAACCGCGTGGATTTCGTCACAAACGTAGGCCCTTACCGCTTTGGCAACAGCGCGCGCAACAACATTGTGGGCCCCGGCATGGTCCAACTCGACGGGTCGTTATTCAAGTCGTTCCGGTTCGGGGAGCGCGCGGAGGCCGACTTTCGCGCGGAATTTTTCAATCTCCCCAACCACCCGAACTTCGGGCAGCCCGCCTCCACGGTCGGAGTTGCGGACTTTGCGCGCATCAGCGGCACGCGAACCGATCAACGGCAGATCCAACTCGGATTGCGGGTGACGTTCTGAGCGGGGAAGGGGAGGCAAGGCGCTCTGTTCATCTGGTATACTGATTGACGAACTGATCCTGGAGGGAAGTTGTAATGGCCAAAGTATGCGCAGTCACTGGAAAGAAGCCGATGTCCGGCAACACGGTGTCTCACGCCAACAATCGGTCCAAGCGCCGCTTCGAGCCGAACCTGCACACGAAGCGTATTTGGGTGCCGGGCGAGAACCGTTTTGTCACGCTCAAGGTTTCAAGCCGCGGCCTGCGGACAATTAATAAAGTCGGCATCGAGAAAGTTCTCGCCGGCCTTCGCAAGAAGGGGGGAGACCAGTAAATGCCCCGCGTATTGATCAAACTCGTCAGCACCGCCGGGACCGGCCACTTCTACACGACGTCGAAGAACCCGAAGAAGACGACGGAGAAGCTGCTGATCAAGAAATACGATCCCGTGGTCCGCAAGCGGGTGGACTACAAAGAAGCGAAGATCTGACGGTTTCGCATCGCTCGAACGATTCGTAAAGCCCTCCCCCATCGCGGGAGGGTTTTCCTTTTGTTGAGAGCGCGACGTTTCGCGGTTGTTGATAGACTGGAGACAGTTTTTCACCATGGAACGACGACACTTTCTTCTCAGCACCGCCGCCCTCACCGCCGGCGCCGTCAAAGGACTCTCGAGCCCCAACGACACCATTCGCGTGGCCTGTGTCGGAATCCGCGGTCAAGGCCGCTCCCACATCCGCAATTATTCCCAGATGCAGAATGTGGAGTTGGCCGCGTTCTGCGACATCGACGAGAACATCCTCAACGCCCGCCTGGATGAGGTGGAAAAGATGGGGAAGAAAAGGCCTGCCGCGTACACCGATATCCGCAAACTGCTGGAAGACAAATCCATAGACGCGATCTCGATCGCCACGCCGAACCATTCGCATACCCTTCAGGCCATCTGGTCCCTGCAGGCGGGCAAGCACGTCTATTGCGAGAAACCGTGCTCCCACAACATGTTCGAAGCGAGGCAGATTGTCGCGGCGGCGAAGAAGTATAACAAACTGGTGCAGCACGGCACTAATTCGCGCTCCGGAGCGGCCGTGCGCGAAGCTGTTCAGCATATGCGCGACGGCCTCATCGGTGATGTCTACATGGCGCGGGGGTTGTGCTTCAAGTGGCGCGACACCATCGGCCGCAAGCCGGTGGAACCCGTGCCCGCCGGCGTACACTACGATCTCTGGCTGGGCCCCGCGCCCAAGCATGAATTCACGCAAAACCGTTTTCACTACAACTGGCACTGGTTCTGGGATTACGGCAACGGCGACCTCGGCAACCAGGGGATCCATGAAGTCGACATCGCCCGATGGGGGCTTGGCGTCACCTATCCCACCAAGGTCAGCGCCATCGGCGGACACTTCATGTTCGACGATGACCAGGAAACGCCGAACACCATCACCGCCACCTACGAATTCGACATCAGCGGCAAGAAGAAGATGATGGTCTTCGAAGTCCGGCACTGGATGACGAACCACGAAGCCACCATTGGGGAGAAGGGAACGTTCGGGGCAGGGAACACGGTTGGCAACGTGTTCTACGGCTCCAAGGGCTATCTCGCTATTGACGGCTATGACCGTTACAAGACGTTCCTCGGGCGCAAGGCCGAACCCGGGCCGGAGAAGATTGAAGGCGGCAACAACTGGCAGAACTTCATCGACGCCCTGCGCAGCGGCAAGCATGAGGATTTGAATGCGCCGATCGAAGAAGGCGCCATTTCCACCACGCTGGTTCATCTCGCCAACATCAGCTACCGCTTGGGGCGCACGCTGCACTTTGACGCCAACACCTACACCGTAACCGGTGACAAGGAAGCCACCGCGATGTTCACGCGCAACTACCGTGAAGGCTTTGTTGTTCCGAAGAAAGTCTGAACGGGGCGAACCCGGGGCGGCAAGGTCTCAGCAGTCGATTTCGGGCGAGGTAAAGGGTTGTCCCGAGTAGGCGGACCGGATCGCCACCGCGAGCAATGAAGGAGAGGAACTCTTCAGCACATACCCCAAGGCTCCAAGGGCCTTCGCTTCCTTGAAGAAGACCGACTCTTCATGGACGGTAAAAAAGACGACGCGGGAGTCGCCGCGGCGGCGCAACTCCGCGACCGCCTCGAAACCATCCATTAGCGGCATGGAGATGTCGGTTACCACCACGTCAGGCTTCAGCCGATCGAAGGCCTCAATCAACGCCCGCCCGTCAGCGACAGCGGCCAGCACCTCAAATTCCCCGCCCAGGCTACGCTGAATTTCCGTACGCAAGCCCGCATTGTCGTCCGCAACGACAATCCGAATCCGGGGCGTCTCCCTCGCGCCGGAGTACGTTTCCCGCACATTCTGTGCCATAGCAACCTCTACATTCAGTGAAACACGAATCACAAGATGAATACACTGGGAGAAGTCCCTAGACCTATCGCTACACGGCAATGATGCCGTGCCGGACGGCGTACTGCACCAGTTCGGCGTTTGTCTTCAAGCCGAGCGCCTCGAGCAGCGCGTACTTATGGTATTCGGCCGTTTTGACCGAAACGTTGAGGATCGCCGCCACTTCCTTGTGCGACTTCCCTTCGGCGAGCAATTGCAGAACCTCGCGCTGGCGAGGCGTCAATTTGGCCCATGCATTGTCGTGGGCGGCCGCGGGCTTGCCCATGATATCCAGCAGATCCCTGGTCACGGCGGGCGAGAGATACGTCCTTCCCAGGAATACTTCTTTTACCGCACTCAGCAGTTCGGTGGCGGGAGAGCTTTTCAGGATGTACCCCGAGGCGCCGGCATCGAGCGCTTCACGGGCGAGAGTGGCATCGGGGTGCATCGTCAGAATGAGAATCTTACAGCGGCATCCGGCCTCGTGGAGTTGCCGCGCGGCGTCGATGCCGTTCAAGGAAGGCATGGAGATATCCACCAACACGAGTTGCGGATCCAGGCGCAATACCTCGGGGAGAATCTGACGGCCATCGGAGACGGCGCCCAGGACGTCATAGTCCGGCTCCAGAAGCTTGCGCAGACCGTCGACCATCAGTTCATGGTCATCCGCGATCAGAATTGTGTGCCGCATCATCTCTCGCTGTCAGCGTATCACCCTTTCGAGCCGGTGTTTGCAGTGGAATCCTTGCCTCCACCAGGGCGCCCTTTCCCGGCCCGGAGGTGATTGACAGGGCGCCTCCGGCGATGCGGAGCCGTTCTCTCATGCTGATCATTCCCAGTCCGGCGTGCCCGGCGGGAGACTGGGAGTCAAATCCTTTTCCGAAATCCTGGACGCGCAGCACGACTTCACCGGCTGCAATCTCCAGCCACACGTCCAGACGGTCCGCCCCGGAATGCTTCACCGCGTTTTGAGCGGCTTCCTGAAAGACACGATACATCGTCAGCGCAGTGTTGTCCGGCAAACGCCGGGGAACATTAGCGGCATGAAAACCGGTTGCCATGCCGCTCCGGCTGAGCGTCTCGCATTCGGAGCGGACAGCCGCTTCCAACCCGATTTTGTCGAGCACGGCGGAATGGAGGCCTCGCGACATGGCTTGGAGGTCCTTGGACAGAGTGCGCAGGCGCTCTCCTGTCGCCTCCATCCTCCCCCGCAGTTCCGGAGATACCGCGCCGTCCCTGGCCGTGTTGCTGATTTCGAAGAGGAGGCTTGCCATCCGCTGTCCGAAGTCATCATGCAAGTCCGCGGCAATCCTGCGCCGCTCCTCCTCCTGGACGTGAAACAATCGTTCCGAGAGACGCTCCAACTCCGTCGAGGCGCGGACGGCGTTCTGGTACAGAGCGGCGGATGACTCCTGCAGTTTCACCATGCGGGTATAGGTCAGCATGGCGACGGCGAGCGAAAGGATGCCGGCGGCTCCGACGGCAATCCAGACGGCCTCTACCTCGCTCCGCACCGTGACAGCCCGGCTCTCCGCCAGCCGTAACATCTCCTCTCTACCTTCCGCGATGATGACGTCGAATGACGTAAGAATCCGGTCGCGCAGTGGGATGAGTTTGTGGCGGAGAAGGTCCAGGCGGGCTTCCCGCGTCCCGTTCCTGGTGCGCCGAAGGCCCTCCTCCGCCAACGCCCAATAGCCGGACAACTGCTGGTCAAGAACCGCGGCCTCCGGCGCATTCCTCCCCGCCTGCCAGCAGCGATCCAGATTTTCATTAGCTTGCCGCCATGCCTGCCGCGCCTGGCCTTCCTCGATCAACGGGTCGGCGCTCGGCAACTCCAGAAGGTTGTCGCGAACGAAACCGCTCGACTCGAGAAAGAGACGGCGGGAGTTCTCGATGCATTTGGAGCTTTCAATGAATTGGCTGGTGGCGTCGATCGCCAGGTCGTTTAAGCGGCCCAATGCCCGGGCGGCATACCACCCAAGACTTCCAAGAAGCGCGAGAAGAGTGCCAAGGCCGGCGAGAAGCACAATCCGGCTCTTGCTCGCCGCGGGGAGAAGCGGAATAGGCACAGGCATTTTCATTATTATTGTCACGCGGCGCAACCGCCGCACTCCTCGAATCATGCTAACTGGGAACTTCAGGGCGGACAGCTAGGACTTTTTCCAGTGGGAACAGCACCCGGGCGAGATTACTCTGTTAACAGATGGGTTGTTCATACAGCACATCGCTGGGAAACTCAACGCGAGAGGAGCGAAACACAGTGATTCAGGAATTGAACTTGGCGAGGATAAAGGACGAACTGCGCGACGCCCGCGGGCAACTGGCTTCCTTGTTGGGGTTGCGGGAGGGAACGAAGGTGGAGCGGACGGCCGATGAGATGGATCAAATTCAAGCCGCCGAATCACGCGAACTCGCCGCGAGAAATCTGGACAGCCTCGCCCGGCAGTTGCGGCTGATCAACGAGGCTTTGGACCGGATCGAGGAAGGCAGCTACGGCATTTGCGTGGACTGCGATCAGGAGATCAGCCCCAGACGCTTGAGCGCGGCGCCTTGGGCCAAGCGTTGTGTGCGGTGCCAGGAAGCGAGCGAGCGGGCGGGAACGGATGGCTCGCGGCATAGCATTGAGTTGCTGCGGGAAGCCGCATGAGACGCCTCCTTCGTTGGCGAGGTTGGCTCCGAGTCAGAGAAGAATTTCGCGGGCTTGTATGCCAATGCCGTCCCCGGCGTATTTTTAGTGCGGAATGAATTGGCGGTTAATCAAATCTGACAGAATCCGACTGCTAACGGAAATGTCTATTTCAAGAAGAGGCGCAATTCGGTTGATGACGGCGGCTTTGATGGCGGCGCTTCCGGCCACGGGCGCGGAGTCGAAATTGAAACCGCGCGGGAAGCGAATTGCGGGCGGGGGGAGCTTATCTGGGAAAGGCCGCGGCCAACGCTCCCGCCGCGTCGAAGGAGGGACTCGAAGCATCGGCGTGGGAAATGAGGTCGCTGGCGGACGGCGTCGGGAAAGGCACGGTGACGGAAGCCAGGAAGATCGATGAGGCTTCGGCGAGAGCGTATGACGCCTTGGCGAACGAGCGCTACGTGGCGGCAACGTCCGCCTGGTCGCGCCATGACGCCAAGGCCGCCGTCCGCGCCCTTCGCTCCGCCGTGGACCCTGGAGGACGGGTCGGAGGCGCTGGGGAAAGGCACGGATGACAGCGCCAGGGACGCGGCCAATGGAACCCGTGATATTGCGGGGAAGCTCATTCAGGGCAGCGGTTGGACCACGGAAGAGGTGGGACACGGGATGGACGCCTTCGGCAGGGAACTTGCCGACTTCGGCAAGCGAGCCAGAACCGGAATATAGGGCGCGATGATTTCCGGGATGCTCCGGAATCCATTTGTGGCCGCGCGCCAGGAGAAGACCTAATATCCGGTCTGACGCCGGCAGTTAATGAAGGATGAAACCGGCGGCGACAGTGAATGAACCTCGCGTACAGGCGCTCAAGCAGACGCCCTTGAAGGCGCAAAAGCCCACGCAGGAGGAAGTTGAAATCGCTGAGGTGTTCGCGCCGCCGCCGCAGGCTTCCACATCCGCTTCCGCGCAGCCCAAACATCTGCCCAAGACCGGCAGTCCGCTGCCTCTGATCGGCTTGCTGGGCTTGCTTTTGTTGAGCGGCGCGCTTGGCATGCGGCTTGTTTTCGCGAGGAACCAATAAGGCTTCCATAGCCTGGGCATCCCCCCTGCTCAGGTGAATACGGAAAGCAAACATCCGGCTCGTACAAGAGCCGGATGTTTGCTTGTTCTCTCCGTCGTTGCGGTCAGCAGTGACAACACCCACGATCTCGAACACGCGGCAGGGCCCATCCCCGGAACAGCTTTCCCGGGCCAACCCGGTAATTCCTGCTTCGCCGCGCACCGCGATACGCTTTTCCGGCCGCTGCGCAACGTCTGCGCGGGGGATTCGATTGAAGTGACGACAGCGGCCGGAACCTTCCGTTACAAAGTAAGTTGGACCACCATCGTCCCCCCGGATGCGGTCTGGGTGCTGAAACCCGGCAAGGAACAGGAATTGACCCTGGTCACCTGTTATCCCTTCAACTGCATCGGCTCGGCTCCGGAACGGTTCGTTGTCCGGGCAAGCCGTGTTGCGGCGTGACTGTCCATCCGGCGCCGGCCACGGATCTCCCCACGCTCTCCTTCATCAACGGCGCCTTGCGCCGCACTGATCCTACACGCTACATTGGCCCGTAACAGGAGCACTTCATTCATGCCACTATCCCCCAGCCGCCGCCAGGCTATCCGTAGCGTCGCATCCACTCTTGGACTCTCGATGTCCGCCGAAGCTGCCGCCCAACAGGGAGCCCGGAAGGACTCGCCCATCGCGGCTAAAGACAAACTGAAGGTCACCAAACTCGAGACGTTTCTCGTGAAGCCCAGGTGGCTGTTCTTGAAGATCCACACGAACGCCGGCATCACGGGGCTCGGCGAGCCCATTACGGAAGGCCGCGCCCTCACCTGCGCCGAAGCCGTGAAGG
>JADLBG010000853.1 GCA_020847895.1 Bryobacterales bacterium | reverse complement strand
TTCGCGGCGACGGACCCTACATCAACCACGCCATGACCGTCGCCGAAAGCACCCTCACCTGCATCATGGCCCGCGAAGCCGCCTACTCGGGCGAAGAGGTCACCTGGGATCGCATCATGAACTCCCAGCTCGACCTCCAGCCCAAGGAGTTCGGCTACGACGTGAAAATCGAGATGACTCCCATCCCCGTGCCGGGCAAATACAAATTGATCTGACAGGCTCGCGCCGCTGCGTCGCCAAAGCGGGCGCTATTCTGAACAAAGTCATCCAATGCTGTCAGCCTATCTCTGGATCGCCCTCGGAAGCGCGCTGGGAGGCATGGCGCGTTTCTGGTTGGGCAGGGAAATCACTTCCCTCTATGGAAGCGCGTTCCCTTGGGGAACATTCACCATCAACGTGCTGGGCAGCTTTGTCATCGGCTTTGCCTCCACCTGGTCGCGGCACGACACGGTCAGGCTTCTCGTCATGGTGGGGATTTGCGGGGGATTTACGACATTTTCCTCTTTTAGTCTCGAAACGCTGACTCTGTTGCGAATGGGAGCCTGGCAGCGCGGTGGAGCCTACATGCTGGCATCGGTAGGGGTTTGTACGGTATCGGCGTTGTTAGGCCTCCTGGCAGGGCGGCGAATAGTCTAAGGTCCGGCGAAAAAGACAATTGTACGCGCCTTCGCCTACAGGGCCGCGACGGCCCTTTTCTTTCCTTCTACTTTCAAACCTTGCCGCCGTATGCCATCGCAACCGCAATGTCATACACATCAGACGGATTCCTCCACCCCCTACCTTCTTGCCTACCTTCCTCTAGTTCTCCTAGGACGATCTCTCCATCTTCCTCCCGGCCTACCCCTCCGATCTCTCCTCTGGAGATTATGCTATGTCTGCCCCTCAAACGGTAGTTGCCTTCGCCGAACCATGGCGCCGTTCCCTCGTCGGCCGCAGCCCCGCCATGGAGCGGCTCGCCGAAAAGATCCGCCTCATCGGCCCGAAACGCGCCACCGTCCTCATCACCGGCGAAACCGGCACCGGCAAGGAGGCCGCCGCCCGCGCCATCCACGCCGCCGGCCCTCGCGCCCACCTGCCCATGGTCGCGGTCAATTGCACCGCCCTGCCCGAACCCCTGCTCGAAGCCGAACTGTTCGGACACGTCCGCGGAGCCTTCACCGGAGCCGTTCAATCCCGCGCCGGCCGTTTCGAACAGGCCAACCACGGCACCCTCTTTCTCGACGAAATCGGCGACATGCCCATGGATACGCAGGCCAAGCTCCTGCGCGTGCTCCAGGAACGCGAATTCCAGCGCATCGGCTCCTCGGAAACCATTCACATCGACGTGCGCGTGCTCGCCGCCACCAACGCCGATCTACCGCGCCGCATCGCCGCCGGCCGCTTCCGCGAAGACCTTTACTATCGCCTCAACGTCGTGCCTCTGCCGCTGCCCCCGCTCCGCGAGCGACTCGACGACATCCCCGCCTTGGCCGCGCACTTCACGGAAAAGATCTGCCTCCAGGAAGGAATCCCCGTGCGCCGCATCGCCTCCGAAACCATCGAGATGCTTCGCGGCTATTCATGGCCGGGAAACGTCCGCCAGTTGGAGAATGCCATCGAGCACGCCATCGCCCTCGGCGGCGACCGCATGGCGTTGTTCCCCTCCGATTTCCACCTGCCGCTCGACTTCTCTCACCGCGCCGCGGGCGATTGGGATTCCCCGCACTACGTTGCGGTCCCCGACGAAGGGCTCGACTTCGAGGCCACCATCGGACGCATCGAGTTGCACATCCTCGAGCAGGCCCTGCGCCGCACCGGAGGCAACAAGAGCCAGGCCGCGGAAATCCTCCGCCTCAAACGCACTACGCTCACCGCCAAACTCCGCAGCCTCTATAAACTCGCGCAGGACTGTCCGCAATCGCCGCTCAGCGCTTGAGCGGATCCTCTACCCACGGGGGCGTTGCCTCGATCAGTCGCCCCAGTTCGGGCTCCACCTCGTCCATGCGCTGCTTCATCTCCCAGGCCACCTGACGATAGCTGAAGTGGCCCTTGACGCCGCTGCGCAGCCGGGAGATGTACTCCACTTCGGCGAAGTCCATCTTGAACAGGAAGCGCGAGAGCGCTCCGAACGGCAACAGGTAATGCGCCCCCGGAGCCGGAAGCCGGCTCATCGCCTCGAAGGCCGCCCGCATGGCCTCGTGATACACGGCGCCGGCCGCGGCTGCGTCCACGGCCGCCGGCGTATCATAGCCGAGCCGTCCCGCATAGGGCTGGCGGAACTGCTGGCAGCGGCGGTGGCGGTGCAGATCGCGGTACGCCCCAATGTCCATCACGATGTCGAATACATACGGAGCCGATCGGAACTCGCGCAGCAGTTCATCCCGCCGCGTCCGGGATCCGAGCGCCACGCCGATTACCTCCATGCGGCGCGAAACCGGCCACCCGCCCACCACTTCCCGCAACTCGCGATACGGACTCGCGCTCACGGGATAGAGCAGCGTGGCGGCGATCTCGGTGATGTTGTCGCGCGGCAGCAGCAGATCGACGCGCGGCGCTTTCCCGCCGGAAGGCGGAGGCAGGTTCTCTTGCGCGAAGCGCTCCAGATCGGCGCGCGCCCGCGCGCGGTGTTCCTCCGCTTCGACGTGCCGCGCAAGCGTCGGAGCCATCGCCTCTGCCGTACTCCCCTCCCACTGGCACGCCGCCGGCTGCGCGCACGCCCCGGCTGTCTCATCGCCGAGCGAGCGCACTTCCTCGTACTCGGAAGCCTTCAGACGGCGAATCTGCTTCTCCAGGGTTCGGATGCTCACCACCTGGCCGGCGTTCGTGGGCACTCCAAAAAACAGGAGATAGCGCGCCACGTCGAACGCCCGCGCCGCGAGGTTGCGCTGGTAGGCGTCGGGCTTCATCTCCGCCGGACGCGGCAACTGCGCCGTGAGATGCTCGAACACCGCCGCATGCACCTTCTGATAGGCCTCGATCATTCGCTTCCCCGCCGCCTCGTAGAGGGCAGCTTGCGCGGCGTCGAATTCAGGCGGCGTGATGAAGCCAACCTTGGAAAAATCCTGGTAGCGCGTCGATTTCGCCTGCCCGTCCCACAACTGTTCGTCTTCAATCTCCGTGGCGGCCAACTCCGACACGCCTTCAAAGCACACCGCCAAATGGCCAAGGTCGGCGATGGAGGCATGGCCGTACTGGAAGTAGAAGCTTTCGAGGAATTTCTGCGAATCGTGCGTCCGCACCCACTCGATGGACTGCGCGATGGAATCGCCCGAACGGCTGTAGCGCGCGAGCGCGTAGGCCGATTTCTCCGGCGGCATCGGCGGCAACATGACGACCCGTTTTTGTTTGGACGGCAAGCCGCTACAATAGCAGATTGCGTATCCGGATCAAAAAGCTCCGCCCCGAAGCTTCTCTCCCCGCCTATGCGCACGGACCGGACGAGGACGCGGGCCTCGATTTGAAGGCCGCCGCCGATGTCCTGCTGCCCCCGGGCGAGGCGAGGCTTGTCCCCACAGCCCTCGCCCTCGAGATCCCTCCAGGGTATGAGGCGCAGATCCGGCCGCGCAGCGGTCTCGCCCTCAAGCACCTCATCACCATGCCGAATGCTCCGGCCACGATCGACCCCGGCTACCGCGGCGAGGTGCAGGTGATCCTGCTCAACCTCGGGCGCGAGCCCTACCAGGTGCATGCGGGCGACCGCATCGCGCAGATGGTGATCGCCCGCTACGAGCGCATCGAGTGGGAAGAGAGCGAACTCGGCGGCTCGCGCCGCGGAGACGGCGGTTTCGGCTCCTCCGGCCGGTAGCGCGCCCGCCGAAGCCGCGCGATAGAATACGCGGCATGTTCCCGAGACTGGTGGTTCTTTCCTTTCTCAGCGCAATCTGCGCCTGGGCGCAACCGAAGGCAGGCGTCCGGATTCTGCTTGGAGTCACCGATCAGGCGACAACCAAATGGGACGGCTCCGTCCAGGCGCGCGGGGCCCGCATCACGTCCATCGAGCCGTGGAGGTTCGACGGCCAGGATGCGATGCTTGGCGGCAACTCCTGGAAGTGCGAAACGCATCCGCCGCGGTTGTTCGGCGCTCAGAGCGCGGCAAACAGCACGGTCCGCGTGGCCAACGGCGTGATGGTGTGGCTCGATGGCGATGGCGCCAATGTGGAACTCGCGGTCGAGACAGCACAGGGCAACTTCACGGTCCGGCTGTCAGACGTTCCCTATGGTTCTGCGGCGCAGCCCTTGAATGGCCGCGCGATGGTGGATCGCATCCCTCCCGTGGAACGGATGACGAATGACCCGCGGGAACAGGACTATCCTTCCGCGGCGGCAGCCAGGGATGGCTCGGTTTGGGTGGCCTACGTGGAATTCAAGCATCATCCGGATCACGACCGGCTGCGGACGAACTTCACCACGGCGCCGGCCTCGTTCGACGAATGGAAAGCTCCGCCGGGAGGCGACCGTGTGCTGGTGCGGCGCTACGCCGCGGGAAAGTGGGACGCTCCCATCGCGCTTACCGCCGGGCAGAGCGACATCTACAGGCCCGCGGTGGCTATCGACGGAGGCGGCCGTGTGTGGGTCTTCTGGTCGGCGAACGAGAACGGCAACTTCGACCTCTACGCGCGCGCTGTAGGCAACGGTTCGCCAGGGAGAACGGTCCGCGTGACCAACGCTCCCGGCTCGGATGTGGATGCCGTGGCGGCCGTTGATTCGAAGGGGCAAGTGTGGGTGGCATGGCAGGCATGGCGAAACGGAAAGGCGGAGATCCTCGCGGCTTCGCAGAAGGGCGATGGCTTCTCTTCCCCGTCCGTGGTGTCGTCTTCGAGCGGCAACGAATGGAACCCTGCGGTTGCGGCCGATTCGGCGGGGAGGGTCACGGTGGCCTACGACAGCTACCGCAATGGGAACTACGACGTCTATGCGCGCACGGCCTCGAACGGCGCATGGCGTAAAGAGTTCCTGGTAGCCGGAAGCGCGGCCTATGAAGCGTATCCCACGCTTGCCTACGATCCGCGGGGCCGGTTATGGGTAGCCTATGAGGAGGGCGCCGAACGCTGGGGCAAGGATTTCGGAGCCTACAGCACAAGCGGTGTCGCGGTGTACCAGGGCAGGGAAGCCCGCCTCGCCGGATTCGAGAAAGACGGCCGCGCGGTGGCGCCGGTCCAACCGCCGGACAGCGTGCTTCCCGGCACCCCGACTCTTCACGTGGAAAGCGCGCCGCACCAGCCGGACGAAAGCTGGTTGAAGCCTGATACAACCCGCGCCACGAATCGCGAGGCGAACCGCGCGGCGCAGAACTTTGCCGCGCCGAGGAACAGCATGCCGCGGCTTGCCGTGGACGCCTCGGGCCGCCTGTGGCTCGCCGTCCGCAGTGCGCATCCCGTCTGGTGGAATCCACTGGGCACGGTATGGAGCGAGTATGTGATCTCCTTCGACGGCTCGAAGTGGACGGGTCCGGTGTTTCTGGCGCATTCGAATAACATCCTCGACAACCGCCCGGCGCTGGTTTCGCGCAAGGGTGGTGAACTGCTGGTAGTGGGCTCGTCCGATTCGCGCCGCCGCTTGGACCTGAACCCGGAACGTGAGCGTCCGCGGGTGCTCGGCTCGCCGGACCCCTATAACAACGATCTCTTTCTCAACACGGTGGTGCTTGCTCCCGCGGGCGGGACTTTCGCGGTGAAGGAAGCCGCCGCTCCCACTCCGGCTCCCGCTGACCCGCGGGACAAGGCGGAGCAGGCGATGGTGGCGGTGATGCGCGCCGCGCGGTTCGCAACCAGGTATGGGGAACTGCGCATCCTGCGCGGAGAGTTCCACCGCCACAGCGAGATCTCGATGGACGGCGGCAATGACGGGACGCTCGTTGATCAGTACCGCTACATGATCGACAGCGCGCGCATGGATTGGGTGGGCTGCTGCGACCACGACAACGGAGGCGGACGTGAATACTCCTGGTGGATACAACAAAAACTTACCGATCTGTTTTATACGCCGGGGCGCTTCGTTCCCATGTTCAGCTACGAGCGAAGCGTGCCGTATCCGGAAGGCCATCGCAACGTCATCTTCGCCGAGCGCGGTATCCGCACGCTGCCTCGCTTGCCGATCACCAAGGCGGACGTCGAAACAAGAGCCCCGGACACACAGATGCTCTACCGGTATCTGAAGCAGTTCCATGGCGTGGTGGGGAGTCACACGTCCGGCACGAATATGGGTACGGACTGGCGCGACAACGATCCGGTCAGCGAGCCGGTGGTGGAAATCTACCAGGGCGACCGGCAGAACTACGAAATTCCCGGCGGCCCGCGCTCGAATTCGGCGCAGGATTCCATCGGCGGCTGGCGTCCCAAGGGATTCGTTTCCCTGGCTCTCGAACGAGGATACAAGCTGTCTTTCGAGGCCAGTTCGGACCACATCTCCACGCACCTGAGCTACTGCAACATCCTCGCCCGCGACAGCACACGGCAGAGCGTGCTCGATGCCGTCAGGCAGCGGCACGTTTACGGAGCCACCGACGACATCCTCGCGGAATTCCGCTGCGGCGACAATATTATGGGCGACTCGTTCCGGCTCGACAAAGCGCCCGAGTTCCTGGTCAAGCTTCAGGGCACGTCGCCGTTTTCAAAAGTGGTGATCGTGAAGGACGGCAAGTACGTTTACTCTTCCGAGCCGGAGACGGCGAACGTGCAGTTCACCTGGCGCGACAATCAATCGCAAACCGGCAAGACTTCCTACTACTACGTGCGAGGATTACAGGAAAACGCAGAAGTGGTGTGGGTTTCGCCGATGTGGGTGACGCGGTGACACGCATCCGCTTAGAGATGGGGAGAGCCGGCGCGGAGTAGCGCGGCCATGGCTCGGCTATCATGGAAATTCCACCTTACGAATGAAGACCAAGAAGCCCGCCAAGCCATCCAAAGACGTCGTGCGCTACCAGGATGCCGGAGTCAGTATTGACGAGGCCGATCGCGCCGTAGGCTACATCCGCTCGCTCGCCAGGCGCACGTTCAGCAAATCGGTGCTCACCTCCATCGGCAGCTTCGGGGGCGGCTTCCACCTGAAGGGATGGAAGAATCCGGTTCTCGTCAGCTCTATTGATGGGGTCGGCACCAAGCTCAAGGTGGCGTTCCTCTCCGGCAAACACGACACGGTCGGGCAGTGCCTGGTGAACCACTGCGTCAATGACATTGCGGTGCAGGGCGCCACTCCGCTGTTCTTTCTCGACTACTTCGGCGTCGGCAGGCTACAGGCCGAAGTCGCCCGCGATGTGATCGGCGGCATGGCCAGGGCGTGCGCGGAAAACGAGTGCGCGCTGATTGGAGGCGAAACCGCCGAAATGCCGGGCCTCTATTCCGAAGGCGAATATGACGTCGCCGGATGCATTGTCGGCGCGGTCGAGCGCAAGTCCCTCCTCACCGGAGCCGGCATGAAGCCCGGCGATGTGTTGCTGGGGCTACCCTCGACCGGGCTGCACACCAACGGGTATTCTCTCGCCCGCAAGCTGCTGTTCGACATCGCGGGCTACACAGTCCACACGCAGGTCGCCGAACTCGGGTGCACGGTGGGCGAGGAACTGCTGAAAGTCCACCGCAGCTACCGCAAGCCGATTCACGCCTTGCATCGCAAGGGATTGCTGCGCGCCGCCGCGCACATCACCGGCGGCGGGATTACAGACAACCTCCCGCGCGTGCTTCCGAAAGGCCTCGCCGCGGAAGTCTATCCAGGGTCCTGGCCGGAGCCGCCGGTCTTTCCTCTGCTCAAATCCCTCGGCAACATTCCCGATGACGACTACCGCCGCACTTTCAATACGGGCATCGGCATGATTCTGGTTGTGAGTCCGCGCCAGGCAGCGGGGGCCGAAAAGATCCTGCGCCGGCTCAAGGAACCGCACTTTCCGGTTGGCCAGATTATCGAAACTTCATCTCGTTCTCGGGTGATCTATCGATGAACAACCGCCTCGGCATTTTTTTATCGGGGCGCGGCTCGAATTTTCTGGCGATTACCGATAGCATCGACGCCGGACGGCTGAACGCTTCCATTGCCTGCGTGATCTCGAATCGCCCGGAAGCTCATGGACTTGCCATTGCGCAACAACGGAACCTCCATGCCGTCTCGATTCCCTCGCGCGGCCTGGACCGCGAATCGTATGACCGTCTGCTGCTCGAGGAGTTAGGCAAGCATGACGTCGGCCTGGTGTGCCTCGCCGGATACATGCGGCTGCTAAGTTCCGCCTTCATCCGCGCCTATCCGCTGCGCATCCTCAATATCCATCCATCGCTGCTTCCCGCCTTTCCCGGCCTGGACGCGCAGCATCAGGCGCTGGTTCACGGGGTCAAGTTCACCGGCTGCACGGTCCATTTCGTCGACGAGGACCTGGATTCGGGTCCCATCATCCAGCAGGCGGCCGTGCCCGTCGAAGACGACGATACGGTGGAGACCCTGTCGGCCCGCATTCTGAAAGAGGAACACCGCATCTACAGCGAGGCGATCGGCACGGTGCTGGAAGGGCGTTACCGGATCGAGGGGCGGCGCGTGCTGAAAAATCCAGCTAAAATGACGGAGATTTGAAGCTGTTCTTCCGATTTCGGTCCTTTCGCACGAAACTACAAGCGGCTTTCGTGTTGCTCGGCTTGGGCGCCGTTGCGATTACGAACTGGCAGGCCTCCTCCATTGCTTCGTCCGCGCTGGAACAGGCCACACTGGACCGGTTGACCGCCCTTCGCCAGACTCGCGCGAGCCAGATCGAGCATTACTTTCAAGACCTCGAGGAGGATGTGGCGGCGTTGTCGACGGACGAATCGACCATCAGCGCCATCGAGGGGTTCCGCGAGGCATGGGCGGAACTTCCCGGTCTCGCACAGGGTAGTCCGGGCGCTGGGGCTCTGCGCGCGTTGTATGAACGGGAGTTTCCGCTGCCTCTTGCGCGGAACTGGTATCCCACCGACCCACGCGCCCAAACACTTCAGTCGATTTTCCTGGCGGCGAATCCGCATCCCGTCCGGGAGCGGGGCCTGCTGCTCGAAGTCAACGCGGGGCGTTATGGAGCGGTACACAGCCGGTTCCACCCCACGTTCCACCGTTACCGGAGCGCGTTCGGGTTCCACGATATCCTACTCATCCTCGCGCCGGAGGGGCGCATCGTGTACACCGTGCGCAAGGAAATCGATCTGGGGACCAGCCTCCGTAGAGATATCATGCGAACTACGGGGCTTGCGAGGGGTTATTCGCGCGCATTGGCGCACAGCTCCTCTCAGGCCGTCCTCGAGGACTACGCTCCCTACGCGCCTTCCGGACTTCTGCCCGCGGCGTTTGCGGCGACCCCCATACGCCGGGCGGGAGCCATCATTGGGGTGCTGGCCATTCAGGTGAGCATCGAGGAGGTGAACAGGGTGATGACCGGCGACCGCGGGTGGCGCGCGGAGGGACTCGGGGAGACCGGCCAGGCCTATCTCATCGGCCCCGATGGGCTGCTGCGGAGCGACTTGCGGCGGGAAATCGAGGATCCGGCTGCGTTCTTTTCGCAACTCGAGAAGGCGCGGGTTTCCCCCGCCATCGTCGAGCGGATCCGGGCGAACAGGACGGCGGTGCTGACACTCCCGATGATCCCGGAGTTGCGCAGTGTTCCTCTGCTGCAATCGAAGGCTCCGCTTCATCTCAACGAGTTGCAATGGACCATCGTGGCGGAGATCGATAGCGCCGAGGCGCTGGCGCCCATTGCCGATCTGCGGCACCGCACCATGGCAACGGGGATGCTGGTGTCCGCGGTGTTCTTTGTGGCGGCGGGCCTGTTGGCGGCCGCCGTCACGAAGCCGGTGCTGGAACTGGCAGGGTGGGTCCGCCGGCTCGGCGCGGGAGAACGGGGAGTCTGTCTGCCGAAGGGATCAGCCGATGAAATCGGGCAACTGAGAGACGCCTTCAACCGCATGAGTAACGACCTTCAGGAAACCACGGTTTCGAAGAAGGAACTCGAGGTTCTGGCAGGACGGCTGATTACCGCGCAGGAGGAAGAGCGCAGGCGTGTCGCTCGCGAACTCCACGATGACCTGACACAGCGTCTGGCTGCGCTGGCCATCGAGGCGGGACGGCTGGAACGCCTTTCCGAGTCATCCGGCGAAAGCCGCGCGGGGTTCGAGGCGTTGAAGCTCGAGATTCGGAAGCTGGCCACCGAGACGCATGGTCTGTCGCGGCGTTTGCATCCCGCGCTGCTCGATGATCTGGGTCTGGCCGCGGCAATCGAGGCGGAATGCCGGGCGTTCATGGAACGGGGCGGACCGGTAGTGGAGGCGGACATCGCCGGCGCCCCGTGCGGCATTTCAAGGAACGTGCAGCTTGCCGTGTATCGCATCGTGCAGGAGGCATTACGCAACGTGCAGCGGCATTCCGGCGCAACCGAGGTCAGTCTGCGCCTGTCGGCGGGCGGCGCCGGGGTAATGCTTTGGATTCAAGACAATGGCTCCGGCTTTGACCGCGGCGGACCCGGCTGGCGTCCGGGGCTGGGGCTTGCAAGCATGGAAGAGCGGGCGCGTTTGTTGGGAGGCGCTTTCCAGGTGCGCTCGAAGCCGGGCGAAGGGACTGTCATCGAAGTGACGCTCCCGATGGGTGCGAAAGATGAATAAGCCGAGAATTCTCCTTGCTGACGATCACAAGATCGTGTTGGAAGGGCTGCGCGGCCTGCTGTCGGCCGAGTTCGAACTGGTGGGAGTGGTCTCGGACGGGCGTGAGATGATCGAGGCGTGCCGCCGCCTTCGGCCGGACGTCGTCGTGGCGGATGTTTCCATGCCGCTGCTCAATGGGATCGACGCGGCGCGCATCCTGCGGGATGATGGGAGCAGGAGCAAGATCGTGTTTCTCACGATGCACCCGGACTTGAGCTACGCGACACGCGCGCTCGAGGCAGGGGCGTCGGGTTATGTGCTCAAACACGCGGCGTCAGATGAACTG
>JADLBG010000852.1 GCA_020847895.1 Bryobacterales bacterium | reverse complement strand
GCTTTGGCCGATATGCTCCATCTCGGCTTTGTCCGCGAGCAGCCCAGCCTGTATCTGTCTCCCTATGTGGTGTGGCGTTTCCCGCGGCATCTGAACCGCCGCACTCACCTGGTGGTGGCAAGGGAGAACGTGGCGTTGCGGGCAGGCCCATCCCAACCGGCGCCGGTACGCGCCAGGCTCGATTTCGACATCGTGCGCCGCATCGGGGAACCCGTCCGCTCCGAGGGCCTTTCCACCTTCATTCCCGTTCAAACAGGAAATGGAGAAGCCGGATTCGTGGACCAAAAGGACGTTCTAAGCCCTCTCATGCCCCGGGCGCAGTTCGCTTTCCGGCAGAAGCGCTGGGTCCTCGTGGCTCTGGAGGACGAGTCCGAAGGCCGGTAGCATCAGTCCCCCTCCGCGGTAGTTGCCTCGCTGATAGACTTGGGGGCCTGGAGGTTCTTTGCAGCGAATCCGGATAACTTATCCACGCATTGGGGCGGTTGGAATTGAGCAGAGGGAACTGCCGTTCCTTGTGGGAGTAGTGACTGATCTCAACGGGCACTTACCCGAACCCCTGCCCGGATTCTCGTCGCGAGTCTTCGCGGATGTGGATTCCATTCCGAAGCAGGCGCGTCTGGCGCGGATGATGGAAGCTTGTCCGGGCGTCCGGTTTCGCGTTTTGTCCGCGGCGAAAGAGGAGGTCCGCAAAGATCTGGAACGCGCGGGGCGTTTCGATCAGAGTTACCTGTTCAAACGCGTGCACGACGACATATTCGGGGTGGATCCGTGCGAACCGTTCGGGTTGTTACTAATGGATTCCGAGTTCGGCCCGAACGACATGAGAATCCTCGAAGACTTGGCGCGGGTCGCCGCGGCCATTCATGCGCCGCTGCTGGCCGGAGCGGCGCCGGCAATGTTCGGAGCCGGATCGTGGAAGGAGGCCGCGGAACTGAACCACCGCGAGCTCGCCCAACTGGGCGGGAAGGTAAACTTGCGGCGGTGGCGGGAGGTTCGGGACAGACCGGAAGCCCGCTATCTGGCGCTGGTGGTGCCCCCGTTTCAAGAGGGGGAGTTTGCCGTCCATGGCTGCTTCGCCCTGGCCGAGGTGATCGCGCGGGCGTTTTTCCGCTATGGATGGTGTTCCGCGATCACCGGAGTGGAGGGCGGGGGAGTGGTGGAATGCGTTCCGGAGTGCGCGTGGGATGACCTCCAGGAACATGCGCTGGCGGCGTCGGGATTCGTGCCGCTCACGGCCTGGAAAGGGCGGAATCAAGCCGTGTTTTTCCGCGCGCCGTCGTGCCACCGCCCCAAACAGTACGACAATCCGGCGGCCACTGCCTCCGCATTGCTGTATGCGCAGTTGCCGCACATCCTGCCGGCATCGCGATTTGTGCACTATATTCGGGCGATATTGGGCAACCGGCGGTTTGAGAGCGTGGAGGAGTGCCGGAAGTTCGTGATGACATGGCTGAAGGGCTATTGCGACAGCGGTCTGCTGCGCGAGTTCCGCTTCGATGTGGAGGATGGGGGGCGTCGCGGAGCCGTCCACCTGCGCAGTGATTATCAGATGAGTGCGCCCGAAATCGCCCAGCGCCTCGAGTTTCCCCTCCCCTGGGACTTCGCTTCGTAGGTTCAGCCTATTCCTTGTCAAACAGAGCCGCGCGATCCACCCGCTCACCCTTGAAGAACACGGCGGAAATCCGCTCCGTGGCGTTGATGTCCTCGAGCGGATTGCCGTCCACCAACAGCAGGCTGGCGTCGAAGCCGGGCCGGATTCTGCCGCTGCGTCCGTCGATGCGCAGCAGGCGGGCTGTGTTTGTCGTGGCCGCCTGAAGCGCGGTTGCGGGGGGAATCCCCGCCTTCACCCAAAGCTGGAGTTCGCGGTGAATGCCGGGTCCGTGAACAAGAAGGAAGTTACCGGCATCCGAACCGGTTACAAGAGTGACGCCGGCCTTCCAGGCGCGCCGCAGATTGCCGGCGGCAATGTCCATGTCGAGCGTAACCGGGCTGGGCTTGGGGCTCTTGAGGAGCGCCTTGGTCGCCTTGATGAGGCCCTCGGGCGCCACTTGCTGGACCAGCGTGCGATCGAGCAGTGTGAAGCGCCCCTCGCTGAACTCGAGCGCTGCTTCGATTCCGGAAAGCATCGGGTCATAGGCCACACCCTGCTTGGCCATGGCGGCGAACACTTCGTCAGGAATGGCGTCGCGCGCCGAGCCATGCTCGATGACGGTGGCGCCGGCCGCTACGGCGTCGGCCACATCCCGCGCGTCGCCGGTCCGAATGGCCACCGGAAGGTGATCCTCGCGCGCCTGGTCGCAAATGGCTTTCACAATGTTGAGATCGAGACGGTTGAAGAGCGCTCCGGATTGGCCGGTTTCGAGGAGGATCTTTACTCCCTCGAGCCCGGCCTGCTTGATCTGGGCCGCTTGGCGGCGGGCCTCTTCCGGTGTCTTGGGCAGGTTCAGGGTCTGCTGCTCCACCATGGCTCGCGACTCTTTCGGGACACTTTTCAGATACTCCGTTCCGAAGCCGCCCGCGGCGGTGAACGTCTTACCTGTGATGAAGAGTTCGGCCCCCAGTTTTTCTCCTTTGGCGGCGAGAGCCTTCGGCCGTTCGAGAAGCGGCGGCGGATCGCCCGCGCTTTTCACGGCAATGACGCCGCTATAGAGATACGCGGCGAGTTCGCGCCCCACGGATTCATTCGGTTTCAAGTCCTTGTAAGAGGGCAGCACGCCGCCTTGCAGCATGAGGTGGACATGAGCATCCATCAAGCCCGGCAGCAGCGTCTTGCCGGCTGCCTCCACAACGTCCGCCTTGACATCCTTTTCCGCCGGCGGGGTTTCAAAGATGCGCTCAATTTTGCCCTTCTTGAGCAGTACCGCGCCATTGGGGATGTCTTTGCCGTCCCCGGTGACGATGCGCGCGCCGCGAATGAGCAGCGCGCCGCTGCGGCGCATCTCGCGATAGAGAATCTTCGCCTTGCCGACGTTCTCCCGGCTGTGGGCCTGATATCCCCCAAGCAGGAGAAACGGCAGCAGCACGGCCAGCACCCACAGCTTTGCCGATCCGGGCATCTTTTCATCTTTTTCCCAGCGGAAGAGCTTCACCCCAAGGAATGTGGAAACAATCATGGTCACCGTCATCGCCACAATAGCGGCCAGGTTTTGCATCAGCGTGTCGTTCTGCACGAGGATGCCCTGGAGACCGGTGTAGAGATAGGAAGCGGGAAGGAACTGCGCCGCCACCTGGAGCCAGGTTGGCATCACGTTGATGGGGAATGTCGCGCCGCTCAGAAACAGCATCGGCAGGTACAGAATCTGGATGATGATCTGGCTCTCCTGCATCGAGTTCACCACCGCTCCGATAATGAGTCCGATGGACCGGAAGGCGGCCAGCCCCAGGGATAGCAGAGCCATCAGCGCGATCCAGTGCTCAGGCCACGGCATGCCGTAAAACACACTCGCGATGGCGAGGATAATAAAGACGCTCGGCAGGTAGCTGAGCAGGCCCGTTACCAGGCTGGCGACAAGAATGGGCAGCGGTGTGATGGGAGCCACCTTGAACCGCCGCAGGATATTCAGTTCCCGCTCCTGCACGGCGCGCATTCCGGCGCCGAAGAATCCGCTGCCGAGCACGCCGAAGATGAAAACCATGGTCATGATTTGGGTCAGGGTGCCACCCTTGGCGGCGCCCAGGCTCTGGGCAAATACGATGAAGAAGGCGAGCGGAAGAAAGTAGTTGAAGAACAGCACGACGCGGTCGCGCATGACGAGCTTCATCGTGGTTCGGATGTAGGCGGTATAGGTTCTCATGTCAATCGCGAAGGCGTTTTCCGGTGAGTTCGATAAAGACGTCCTCGAGCGTGGGGTGTTTGAGGCGAATGTCCTCGAGTTCGATGCCCATCTGGTCAATCCACTTGACGATTTCCACCAGCGTCCGCGCCGGACGCGCCGTATGCGAGTGGAGTTGCGTCCGGTCCTCGGAGAGAACCGTCTTTTCCGCGTCCGCGAACGCCGGGACTTCGGCCGGCAGTGGGGCCAGAGTTCGCAGTTCGATCAGGGAATGGCCGAGCGTGCGCTGCTGGATCTCCCGCGGCGTGCCGATTTCGATGATCCGTCCCTGATCCACGATGGCCACGCGATCGCAAAGGCGCTCGGCCTCTTCGATGTAATGCGTGGTGAGCAGGATGGTGCGCCGCGCATCGCGCAGTTCCTGGATGAGGGAATGGATCTCCAGGCGCACCTGCGGATCAACCCCCGTGGTGGGTTCGTCCAGGAATACCAACTGCGGATCGTTCACCATGGCCAGCGCAAGCGCCAGACGCTGCTTCTGGCCGCCGGAAAGAGTGGAATAATATGCGCCGCGTTTCTCCCAGAGCTGGAGCCGCTTCAGTAACTGGTGGGGATCCGTATTGCGCGTGTAGAAGGCCGCGAAGAGCTCAATCGCCTCGAGGACAGTGATTTTATCCGGCAGATTCGTCGCCTGGAGAGACACGCCGATCCGGTCCTTGATCTCCATGGATTGGCTTGCGGGGTCCAGTCCGAGGACGCGTACCTGGCCTTGCGTGCGGGACCGAAGTCCCTCGAGAATCTCCACCGTGGTCGTCTTGCCCGCCCCGTTCGGACCGAGCAGTCCGAATACCTCCCCCGAGTGGACTTCAAAATCGATCCCGCGGACTGCTTCGAGATCGCCGTAGGACTTACGCAGCCCGCGGACTTCAATGACCGGTGAATGGTTGTTCGACACTGGTTAGGCGTGGACCGGAGCGTGTTGGAGAACCTCGATGCAGGCGCGCAGGAATGCGGGGAGGTCGTCGGGTTTGCGGGAGGTGACCAGATTGCCGTCCACCACCACTTCGGAATCCTCCCAATTCGCGCCCGCATTGGTAACATCGTCCCGGATAGCGAAGAAACTGGTGGCGCGGCGGCCCTTCAACAGCCCCGGCACCGAGCACAGCACCCATGGCGCATGACAGATGGCCGCGATCAGCTTGCCCTCATCATTCGCTTTCTTCACGATCTCCAGTGCCTTGGGATAGCGGCGGATGTGGTCCGGGGCATAGCCGCCGGGAATGATGACGCCGTCCAGGCCGGCCGCGGAGACTTCTTCGTAAGACCTTTGCGCCGTTACCGGATAGCCCAGTTTGCTCGTGTAGGTGTGTCCCGCGCGCGCGCCCACCGTGATGACTTCGGCCCCTGCTTCCTGTAAACGGTAGAGCGGATACCAGAGTTCCATCTCCTGGTAAATGTTGTCCACAAGAATAGCGATGCGTTTTCCGTGAAGTTCCATACGTTCATTGTACGGCTAGCGGAGGCGGTGTCCGTAGTGATTGGCCGCGGCGAGTGACTGGAAGTGCTGGTAGACCATCCGCGCGGCTTCCTCCACCGTCTCGCTCTTGTCCGCGGCGAAGGTGGTCATCACGCTCAGGACGAATGGGCGGTGGGCCAGGAAGACGACGCCTGTTTCACAGGCGACTCCGGGAAGGCCTCCCGGCTTGGAGGCGATATCGGTTCCCTCGGGCAGCGCCCTGCGGAAGTGCGCCTTCACAAGACGCATCACGTCCAGCATGTTCTTCGAGGCAGTGGGATTCACCGCCATGCCCCGGTACAGTAAATCGGCGATGCCGGCCATCTCGCGGGGAGTGGAAATGTTCTCGCGGTCCGCCGCGGCGGCCCTCGAGTCCATCATGATTCGTTGGAGCCTAGTGTTGGGAAAGCCATGCCGGCCGAGCCAGCGGTTGACCGTATCCATCCCTACGCGGCGGATCAGGTAATTTGTGGCGGTGTTGTCGCTCGACTCGATCATCGCCTTCACGATGTCCTCGATGGTGAGGGTGAGGGGGCCCTTCTTGAGGTCCTTTTGCAGCTCTCCGCTGCCGCCCACAAGATCTTTTTCCGTTAGCGTGACGCGATCTTCGAGCCGGAATTTTCCCTGTTCCACCTCCTCGTAAACGCGAATGAGGATGGGGATCTTGATGGAACTCGCCTGCGGGAAGACGGTCTCGCCGTGGTAGGAGAATGTGCGGCGTGTGGTGAGATCGATGGCGGCAAGGCCGAGAACGCCCGGCGTACGGGCATCGAGGTCCTGAATCTGTCGGAGCAGCTTTCCCTCGAGCAGGTCGATGACGGTAGCCTGCCCGTCCGCCGCCATCGCGCACAGCAGCAGTCCAGCGAGAGTTCGATACATGGTTTGATTTTGCCATTACACCTTCCGCACAGGCAGGTTGTGGCTGGTGAAGTCCTCGTCCACAGGGGCCACGAAAAACTGGTCCAGATCGTCCAGCAGCGTCTGCAGGAAGATTTTCAGCGCCTCGGCAGAGTAGTCGCCGTAGACCAGCCACACGTTGTCAATAAGGGGAATCGCGCCCAGCCGGCTCAATTGGGCTTCGCGCAGGGGGCGGTAAAGGGGATTATAGAGTTGAATTCCAACCAGGTAGGGCCACATGGTGTTCTTGCACGCCGAAAACAAGGCGAGTAAACGGTAGTGGGCAGCGTCTCCCGTTCCTCTCACGGTTTTTGAAAAATTTTTTCAGGTGAATAAAATGTTTGTGAAAACGCTATCAGGACCGCTACAATCCCAAGGTGGCCGCCTCCGTCTCCCCGGAATGTCCCGTCTCTGCCCCGCATCCCTCGCAATCGAGGTTGCCATGGGTGGACGCGATCCGTGCCTGCGCCATTCTGATGGTGGTGGCGACTCATGTGGTGACCACCATCCAGCAGCGATCCTTCCCTAACGCCGGCCACTGGTGGACAACCCTGCTGGCCCACGTGCTGGTGCGTCCCTGTGTACCGTTGTTCGTGATGCTCAGCGGCATGCTGCTGTTGGACCCGTCCAGGAGCGAGCCCATCCCCGTGTTTCTTCGCAAGCGCTTTTCCCGGGTACTCGTCCCATACCTGTTTTGGACCTGCGTTTACCTCGCGCTGAACCAGCTTGCCGGAAACCATCCGCTCCCCGTGTCCGGAATGCTCTGGAGTGTGGTGGAAACGCCGGTTTCGGGACACCTCTGGTTTGTACAGATGATCCTTGGAGTCTACCTGGCCACACCCGTGCTTCGTATCTTTGTGAGAGGCGCTTCGCGGTCTGACCTGTACTTTTTCTGTATGATTTGGGGAATCTGGGTGCTGATGAATGCCTGCCAGACGATGGCGGACGTGAACCTTCATATCAAGCCTTACGTGGCCACCAGTTACGCCGGCTACTTCGTCCTCGGCTATCTCCTGCGGGATGTAGCCGTCCATGGCCGGCGAAAATGGCTGCTGGCAGCGGCGTTCGTTGCCGCTTTCGCGTTTACCGCGGTGGCCAGCCACATCGTCATGGCCCGCGCGGGCGGAAAGACGAGTTTGCAGTTCCTGGACAACCTCAATCCGAACCTGGTGGTTCTGTCAGCGGCAATCTTTCTTCTGTTGCGCGATATTCCCTATGCGCGGCTGTACAGAAAGGTGTCGTGGCTGGGACCCGCGGTTCGCTCATTGAGCGGAGCCGCCTACAGCATCTATCTGGCGCACGTCCTGGTCCTTATCGCCTTGGGGCGGTACCGGTTGGACGGGCTCGCGGTACATCCACTGCTTGGGATTCCTATCGTTGTTGGTGTCACCACTTTGCTCACCTGGGTTCTGGTGAAGGTGATGCGCAGAGCGCCTTATCTCCGGATGGCGGTTTCCGGCTGAACTTCACAGCGAAGCGAGGCCGCGGAGATTCCAGCCGCAGATCCAACTGGCTTCGTACTTATTGTTTCCCGGACCTGGCCAGTGGGTCTCGAGGCTGACAAAGCCCTTGTAGCCATCCGCTTTGAGCGCGGCCATCTGGCCCTTCCAGTCAATGTCGCGAGTGCCCACGGGTCCCCACACGGGCTTGTGGCCATCGAGGCTGCAGTCCTTGATGTGGACATGGGCGATCCGGCCGGCGGGAAGCATGCGGTAGCCGTGAGGAAACGGGTTCTCGCCGGAAATATAACAGTTGGCCGGATCCCACACCACCTGAAGGTTGGCGTTAGGTAACGCATCGAGTACCCGCCGCGTTTCCGAAGCCGTCGCGATGTTGCAGGCGTGCTCATTCTCGAGGCCGATAATCATCCCCACGGGCGCCATCCCACAGAGCATGTCCAGCGCCTTCAGTACGCCGTCAAAACACTTCTCCGGCTCGACGCTCCGCCAATAGGAGAAGACGCGAATAATCTTCGTTCCGAAGAACTCGGCAATGCGGAATGCCTGTTCGGCCAGACGCGGCCGATCGGCATAGGTATGCTTGGAAGCGAAGACGTCGTGCTGAAACCGCGTGTCAACCGGCGGCGCGCCCGGAAGAACGCATTTCAGAATGGGCGATGCGATGGAAACAACCTCGAGATTACGCGCGCGCAGCAGATCGCGGGCGCGCGTCAACTCCTCGCCGCCGAGGTCCATGATGTTCTTGCCCCACAACACGCGCAACTCCGCGCCGGTCATGCCGATTTCCACCATGGCGTCGAGCGCGGTGTCGAGATCGGGAGAGAATTCGTCCGTGATGGACGCGATAGGAATCCGTGGCTGCATCCGTTTGATTATCGCAGCCGCGGCTCCATCGGGCCAAGTTTTTGGCGATTGTCAAGCAGAACATCTCGCCTTTCCTGAGTCCATTACGGATTCGTTGACACTGCCTTCGGCGCTTTGTTAACTTGCACGTGATTTGAATACCGTGCCTTCCCGCTCTCAAGATCAACCTCCCAAACCAGTACGGATTCTGATGGTGGATGATAATTGCCATGGGCTGTCGGCGCGCAAGTGCATTCTCGAGGAGTTCGGTTACGAGGTTGTCGTGTGCACTGACCCCATCAGGGCGCTGGCGGAGTTCTCCAAAGCCGCTTTCGATCTGATTATCACGGATTACAGAATGCCGGGCATGGACGGTCTGCAGTTGATCCGCAAAGTCCGTGAGACGAACGCGGCTGTGCCGGTGATCCTGATTTCAGGCTTCGTGGAAGCTCTTGGGCTGACCGAGGAAAACACCGGCTCGAACGCAGTGGTGCAAAAAAGCGCGAACGAAGTGCAGCACCTGGTCAGGGCGGTGACCCGCCTCCTTCGCAAGAAGGCCCCCAGAAAGCCTGTATCGAGCGTCCGGACCGCGCCTCCCCTCAAAGCCAGATCCAAAAGCGTATCCTAGAAGTATCGATGTTTGCTCTCCGGGCTGGTTTTGCCCTCCTGATTTCTTCTTTGCTTCTGTTTCCGCAGACTCGTGCTGCCCGCGCCCGGGCGGTACCAGCCAAAAGGAGCACCGCTGCGAGCAAAGCAACCGCGGGTGAATCGACCCAGGTAAGCCGTTGGATGCAGTCCCTGACCCTCCATGACCGCATCGCGCAACTCATCGTCATCCCGTTTTACGGCGACAACCCGAGTGCGCGTTCCAAAGCCTATCGTAAGTTCGCCGCGGAAGTGCAGCAGACGGGCGTCGGCGGCATGATCCTGGTGAACCGCTCGGAAAACGGATTGGTGAAGTACGCCGAACCGACGGCCGCGGCGGCATTCCTCAACCGCATGCAAAAACTGGGGCGCATCCCGTTGATCGTAGGCGGGGACTTTGAACGGGGAGCGTCGATGCGGGTCTTGTCAGCCACCAAGTTTCCGCATAGCATGGCTTTCGCCGCCGCGTCGGATCTCGATGCCGCACGTCAATTGGGAGCCGCGACGGCCCGGGAATCGCGCGCTATCGGCATTCAATGGGTCTTCGCTCCCGTCGCCGACGTCAACAACAATCCGGATAATCCGATCATCAATATCCGCGCCTTCAGCGAGAATCCCAACGAGGTGGCCAAATACGTCACCGCGTTCATCGAAGGGGC
>JADLBG010000851.1 GCA_020847895.1 Bryobacterales bacterium | reverse complement strand
TTCAGCAGGACATACGAAACCTGGGCTTCACTCTGTACCAACTGCTGACGCAGCACAATGACAGACAGCTTTCCGAACTGCACTCGGTGGCCGAGCCGTTTGCGAGTATCATCGACGGAGCCATGCGGAAGGGATGGTCGCTGGCCCGAATCGCAGCCGTGCTCGAGCACCCGGAGCTGCGGGAGGAGGAAGCGCCGGAAACGCCGGAGGATGCCAACGTCCCGCTGTTGCAAAGGGAGGAGTTCCGCCGTTGGGGGATGGTCGGTCTTCTGGCCGGCGTGGCGCTGCTTCTCGTCATTCTGGTTTCCCGTCATTCGAGCACGCCTTCGAAGACAGCCCAGCCGGCTCCGCCCCCGCCGGTCACCGCTCAGGCAGCGCCCGTGGTGGAGGCGCGCACCTGGAACGTGGTTGCCAATACCTACGGGCATCGCAAGGACGCCGAACGGCGCGCACGAGCCATCGAGCGGCGGTGGCCGCAATTTCATGCACGGATCTTTCCGCCCGCCGGCAATGCGCGAACGTTCATGGTGATGCTGGGCGATCACCTGACGAAGCAGGAGGCGCTGCGGCTTGAGAAGGATGCCCGCGCGGCAGGGATCGGCAGATCCGTCACCGCCCGCGAGTTGGCTCCGTAGCTACCTTCTCGTTCCGGGGATCTCCACCTTCGTCTGATACAATCCCTTACCTGCTGTCACGTACAGAGTTTTCATATCCGGTCCGCCAAAGGCGCAGTTCGTGATGGTGTCTTCGGGGAGGGCGATAAAGCGGGTCAGCGTGCCATCCGGGGCGAAGACGTGGACGCCGCATCGGGTCTTTAGTGTTTCGCTCGAGCCCCTGCGCTGGTGCAGTCCGGCGGCTGCGTAGAGATTACCCCGAGTATCGATGCACATACCGTCCGCGCTGCGTCCGGGATAGAAATCGTGGAACACACGCATGTTGGCAACGCTGCCATCCGGCTGAAGATCATACGCCCGGAGCATGCGCGCGCCGCCTTCGGCCGGATTCGCCTCCACCAGGTACAGCGTCTTGTCATCCGGTGAGATCTGAATTCCGTTCGGCCTCTGGATTTCGGGCTTGTAGAGGATGCGCGACAGCTTTCCGTCCGTATCGATCCGATAGACTGCGCCCCCGGGAAGATCAGTGAAGTAGAGACGGCCGTTCGCGTCCATGGTGATGTCGTTCGGACTGACGAAGGGTTGACCGTTGTAGTTGTCGGCGAGCACTTCGATCTTGCCGGTCTTCATGTCGGTGCGGGTGACGCGGGGCTTCGAATCCTGGTAGAGAGCGCCCTTGGAGGGCGCGCCTTCGCAGGCGAGCAGGCGGAACTGACTATCGAAGAGGAGGCCGTTGGCGTTGTTGCTGTGCTCGCGAAAAACAGTGAGTGTGCCGTCCGGAGCCATTTTCATGATGCGCTGGTTGATGGTCTCCGTGAAAAACACGTTTCCATCAGCATCGACGGTTGGCCCCTCCGTGAAGGCGGTGATGGCGGCGGCGGTTGCCTCCGCCTCGGGTGGCTCGGATAGCGTAACGGACGCCTGCCGGCGGGCGCACGCGCCGAGCAGGAGGAAGGCAGCGATCGAGGCTCGTTTCATCCTGCCCATGCTACTGCACACGGTGAGGTTGGGCAATAATTCCTGTATGGCTTTTTTCTTTCTGCTCCTCGCGGCTCCGTTACTGCGCGCCCAGCCGGCGGTGGACATGGAGTTCTACCACAAGCTGGAAGACGGCAAGCAGGCCGCGGAGATGATGCCGCGCTTCTTGAGGGCGCGCGCGCAGGTCTATTTTGACGGGCGCGCGAAGCGGGTCGCGGCAACCACGGATTGGGCGGCCTACAAGCAGAATTTCCGCCAAGCCTTCGTGGCCGCGCTCGGCGGGCTTCCGGAGCGCACGCCGCTCCATCCGAGCGTCACCGGAGTGATCGAGCGCGATGGATATCGCATCGAGAAGGTGGTGTTCGAGAGCCAGCCGAAATTTTTCGTCACGGCGAATCTGTATGTTCCCACGACCGGCAAAGGGCCGTATCCGGCCATCCTGTTCCCACTGGGCCATGAATCGGGCGGAAAGTCGCATTTTGCCTGGCAAATCGTGATCTCGAACCTCGCCAGGCGCGGCTTTGTGCTGCTGGCCTGGGACCCCATCGGACAGGGAGAGCGGGTACAGCTTTGGGATGAAGACTTCCAGGCGTCGAAAGTGGGGGCTTCGACGACGGAGCACACCATCCAGGGGATACAGAGTCTGCTGGTGGGCGATGCGCTGGCGCGATATACGATCTGGGACGGCATGCGAGCGCTCGACTATCTGCTGTCACGGCCGGAGGTGGATAAGACACGCGTCGGCATCACCGGCAACTCGGGCGGCGGCACGCACACTTCCTACATCGGCTCCCTCGATGACCGCATTCATGTCGCGGCGCCTTCGTGCTACCTGACGAACTGGCGTAGACTGCTCGAGACCATCGGACCGCAGGATGCCGAACAATGCCTGCCGGGTTGGATCGCCAAAGGATACGACCATCCGGATTTCATCTACGGGTTCGCGCCGAAGCCGTTCGTCATGCTGACCGGCATTCGCGACTTCTTCTCGATCGGAGGCGCGAGAGAGACATACGCCGAGGCGGCAAGAGTATACGATTCGCTCGGAGCGGCGGACAAGTTCGCCAAAGTGGAGGTGGATGACGGGCACGGCTATAACAAAGAGCGGCGCGAAGCCGCCTACCGGTGGTTCACAAAGTGGCTTAAGGGAAGCGAGGACACGACACCGGAATATGAGATCCCGCTGCTTTCCGAGACAGAACTGAACTGCACTCCCACCGGACAGGTGGCAACATCGCTGCGCGGGCAGACGCTGCACGGCTTGATTCAGGCGCGGTGGAAGGAGTTACGGAAGCCGGGAACGCTGGAGGATGTACGGCGTCTCACGGGATTCACGGCGCACACTTCCCCGCCGCCTGTTCGCTACTACGGATCGCACGCGGCGGCGGATGCCATTCGAGTGACGAAACTCGTCTACGAAACCGAACCAGGCGTGATCATTCCGGCGGTTCTGTTCGAAGGACAAGGGAGCGGCAAACAACCGGCGGTGATTGTGGCGCACGGCAGAGGGAAGGCGGCATCGAAAGATCTGGCGATGCGGCGGGCAACCGCGGGCGAAGTTGTGCTGGCGATTGACCTGCGCGGCATGGGGGAAACCGCTTCGAGCCGCGCGAAGAGTTCGGATTGGACACGCTATTTCGGCGACTACGATTCGGCCATGACGGCCATTCTGCTGAACCGCCCGCTGGCGGGTATGCGCGCCGAAGATATCAGCGCCGCGGTGAGCCTTCTCGCGGCTCGTGAAAACGTGGATGCGTCCCGCATTTCGGTGGAGGGGGTCGGCGCCGGATCCGTGCCGGCTCTGTACGCGACCGCGCTCGATACTCGCATCCACTCGGCGAGGCTCGAGGGGATGCTCGCATCTTATGAAACCGTGGTTCGCCACCGGATTCATCGCGGCGTGTTCGAACAGATTGTTCCGGGGGCATTGCGGTCCTACGACTTGCCGGACCTCATCCATTGGTGCGCCCCGCGGACGGTGAAGGTGATCAGCACCGTGGATGCATTGGGGATGTGAAGTATAATGCCCGTCGAAGAGGAGATTCGATGAAACATCTTTTTGCGATATTGTTTGCCGCCTCGGTGATGCCGTTGCCGGCGGCGGACTCCGGGTTGTTCGTCTGGCCGAAAGGCGTGCCGCCGGACAAGGCGGGCGCCAAGTTTTCCAACCACAGCCTCGCCCTCTCCCAGCGTGACAAGGACGGCATTCCGGAGGTCCATGAAAAGGTGACGGATATTTTCGTCATCGAGAGCGGGGAAGCGCAACTGCTGTTGGGCGGCCAGGTGGCGGGAGGCAAGACCACGGAAC
>JADLBG010000850.1 GCA_020847895.1 Bryobacterales bacterium | reverse complement strand
TTTCCGGCCGAGAGCGTAAAAGGCTGAGACCTTGACGTGAACTCGCGGGAAGCGCGCCAATCCGCAAAGTGAGCGGATGTCGGCGTCCTCAATGGGGCCGGCGGCGCCGATGCGGCCGAGGTGATCGATGACAACGGTGGCGCGGGGATGTTTTTCGCACAGCGCGGCCACCCAGGGGAAAGCCGCGGGATCGATCAGCGGACAGACAGCCATCCGGTTCTCGGAAGCCGCGCTCCAGAGCCGCTGCATGCCTTCCCACTCTGTCCAGGGCCTGTCTTTGCGGGCTGTGATGCGAAAGCCGCGAACGCCTTGCGAACGAAGTTGTCCCACGGCGGCGTTCAGTGTGGGGGAGTCGGCATCCACTACGGCAACGGCGGAAAACACTCCGGGGTGCGTACGCACCGCGTCCAGCATATAAATGTTATCGGTACGGAACATTCCGGGCTGGATCAGGACAGTACGCGTCACTCCCGCCGGCCGCGAATGGGCGAAGTGATCTTCCGCAGTGTAACGGGATGGCCTGGTCCGGCCGCCTTGTTCGGGCCAGACGTGAATGTGGGCGTCGATGAATCCTGGCGCGGGGGGCACACTAATACGTTACACTGAGTCGCCATGCCGCTTCTCCGCCGATGGTTCTTTTTCTCTTGCATGCTTTGCATCCCGGCTGTCGCCCTGGAGCGGCCGGGCGTGGTGTACAAGGTCTTTCAGTTTCCCGCTGACCGGATGCCGCGCATTGACGGCAAGAAGGATGATTGGGCGATCGTGCCGGCTTCTTACGGCATCGGCATGGATCAACTGAAGGAGACCGTGCGCGGCCTTGGGTTTCATTACGATCCGAAAGATCTCGATGTGTCGGTGAAGGTGGGGTGGGTGAAGGGGCTGAACCGCCTCTACTTCCTCTATGAAGCTTACGACAACTATTGGGATTTCCGGCGGGCCGACCGGCACAACGACATCTTCGAACTGGTGGTGGATGGCGACCTTTCCGGCGGGCCGCTGATCAGCGCCATGCACCCCTATGCCGGCATGGACAAGGGCGAAGCGTTCTTCACGTTCCAGGGCGTACACGCGCAGAACTACCACATCTTCACTCCCGCGCCCGATCGGGATTGGGCCTTTGTGTGGGGCTGCCAACCCTGGATCAAGGAGTTGCCGTGGGCGAACGCGGCCTATGACTACAACTTCAAACATGGGGAGGCGGGCAAGCTCACGCTGGAGTTCTGGATCACTCCTTTTGACTACGCCCCCTATGAGGGCCCGGCGCGGGCAGTGGAGTCGAAGCTGGAGGAAAACAAGATCATCGGCATGTCCTGGGCCGTGCTCGATTACGACGACGAGAACTCTCCGGACTATACAGGCTTCTGGAATCTCTCGCACAAGACGACGATGTACGGCAATGCGAGCGACCTGGTGGCGTTCCGGCTGATGCCGCTGGAGCAGGAATGGCGCAAGGCGATCCAGGCGCGCTGGAGCTTCGAGGTGGTGGATATGAACAGACGGCTGGCGCTTTTTGAGGACCGCTCCGAGGGCAGGATCACGCGGTGGCACTGGGATTTCGGGGACGGGGAAACCTCGACGGATCAGCACCCGCGGCATCGCTACTCGAAGGCCGGGGAATATATCGTGACGCTCGAGGTGGAAGGTCCCGCGGGCAAGTCGCGATGGACCAAGGTTCGCGACGTCGTGGTGAGGTAACGCACATGATAAGATGACGGCCAGAGCTATGTGCCCTCGTCAATCCCGTCGTGCTTTCCTGGCAGGCGCCGCCGGACTGGCGGCTGCCCGCGTGCTTCCAGGCGCCACCACAGCCATTCCACCCGTGCGCGAAATTCGCCGCGGAGGCATGATTTACCGGCAACTTGGCCACACGGACCTGTACGTGTCGCTGCTGTCGTTCGGCTCACACACCGATCCCCGATACAAGAAGAAGGTGGAGAACGGCAACGTTCTTGTGGAGGAAGGGCAGGCGCGGCGCGACAGGCTGATCGCCTCCGCGCTCGATCGCGGCGTGAACATGGTGGACACATACGAGAACGAGGGACAATGGGATCCCATGGCGCGCGTGGTACGCGGCGGGCGCAGGGACCGTGTGCTGGTTTCGCTGTGCCGGCAGTTTCCGATGTTCGCCGGCGAGAACATCGACCGCGCCGCGCGGCTGTTCGGCCACGTCGATTTGTACCGCATCTACGTGGGCGAGGGCAAAGCGGTTGACGGGAAGGCGCTGGCGGATTGGGATGTGGTGCGCAAGGCCAAGGAAGCGGGCAAAGTGCGCGCCATCGGCATTGCCACGCACGATGAGCGCATCATGCTGAGCGCCCTGAAGGAGTTCGAGGGCATCGACTACTTCATGTTCCCCTACAACTTCATTCACGCTCGCGCCGACTACAGCGAGTTTTTGCCCGAAGCCGCGAAGCGCGGCGTGGGGCTTATCGCCATCAAGCCGCTGGCCGCCGGATCTATTGTGAAGCTGGACCCGAAGGCCAAAGGCGGGACACACCCGGAACGCGATTTCGTGCAGCTTTATCACGCCACTTACCGCCCGCTGTTGCCTTCCGTAGTGGCGGAGTTGACGAAGACGCTGGAGAGGCTTCCGGATGAATCTCTGTGCCAGGCGGCGCTGCGTTTTGTCTATTCGCGGCCCTTCATGACCGCGGCTATGCCGGGGATGTTCGAAGAGGAGACGCTCGAGGACAATTTCGCGGGTTTGAAGCGGCAACTGGAGTTGAGCCGTGAGGAACGCTCCGCGCTCGATTCGGCCGGGCGTTTGGCCGCGGCAATCGGCCGGTCCTGGCTTCCCGGACATTACCAATGGCTCGATCAACGCTGGCAGGGTTAATACTATTTGCCGCCGTGCTCACGGCGCAACAGCAGCCGCGGGAATCGGCATTCCGGCAGGCGGGCGTGTGTTCGCGATGCCACGTGGTGCAGGTGCTCGAGTGGTCCGCATCGAAGCATCCCGCCGCTGGAACGGGTTGCCAGAGCTGTCACGGCAAGAGCGAAGGGCACGTAGTCAACGAACGCAATGAAGTGAAACCGGACCGGCTACCGCACGACGATCGGGAAGTGGCTCTGCTGTGCGCGAGTTGTCATGCCGCCGGCTGTCCGAAAACAAGCAAGACGAGCGGGTGCTCGAGTTGCCATCACGCGCACGCGCTGTCGAATCCCAATGACAAACAATTGCGGCAGACTGCCGCGGTCACCGAGGACCCGCGCCTGGCGGAGGTTCGCCGGCACATGGCGGAAGGAGAGCGTCAGGTAACACGGCGGGACTGGCGCGCGGCGCGGGAAGCCTTCGCGGCGGCGGCGCGCGTGATGCCGGACAACCGCCGGGCGGCTTCGCGGCTGCGCATGGCGGAGCGGCGATTGAATCCGGCCATGCCGGGTCTGGAAATTGTGGGCGATGCATTCGATCCGGAGTCCGGGTTGCCTCTGCGCGTGCGAGTGAAGGATCCCGGCATCGAGATGCTGCTTGTCCCGGGCGGCGACGTGGATATCGGCTCCGAGCGGTGGCGCGACACGAGGCCGGTGCATTCGGTGTATGGAGAGGCGTTCTATCTGGGCAAGTTCGAGGTGACGCAGGAACAGTGGAGCCGGATGGGAATGGAGAATCCGAGCCCGGAAAAAGGAGCATCCACTCCCGTATACGGCATCTCCTGGCAGGAAGCGCGGCAATGGATTGCGAAATTGAACCAGCGAGTGCCGGGCAGCGGCTTCCGCCTGCCGACGGAAGCCGAATGGGAGCGGGCGGCAAGGGCGGGGCGCGGCGCGGCCGGTCCGCTGGCCGAGCATGCCTGGTATCGCGAGAATTCAGCAACTGGGGACGCGGGGGCAGGTGGGTTCCGCGAAGTTACGGGCTATCAACCGCACGCGGTGGGCCTCAAACAGCCGAACGCAGCGGGCTTCTTCGATATGCAAGGCAATGTCGCGGAGTGGTGTTCCTCGCTGTTGCGGCCCTATCCTTATGATGCGCGGGATGGGCGGGAGTCGAAAGACGCGGGGGGATTGCGAGCGATCCGCGGCGGAGCATTTACGGATTCGGCCGAGTACCTGGATGCCGCCTTCCGGCATGGCGCACGTCCCGATGTGAGGAATTACTGGACCGGACTGCGGGTGGCCCGCTAGGCTGGAGGGATGAGCGCCACCGTTTCCGCGCCGCGCGCGCGCAAAGGGAAGCGGCCGGGCCGAGCGAGGAAGCGTTCACGGTACCCGGTCAAAGCAGCCGGGATACTCACTGCCTGGAGCATTGCGGTCTTCGCCGCCGCGGGCTGGTGGATCCAGAGCCATTACACGGTGAGCTTCCAATGGCCTTTTCGCGTGCACGCGCAGTCACCCATCGTCATCTCCGAGCGCCTGCTTTCCGATGTGGCCGAGCAGGCGCGGGCCGATCAGAACGGACGGCGGCTTTCCGCCTGGCAACAGTACGCCTGCCGCAAGTTCGGAGCAGACTGCCGCGTGGCGCTGGCGATTCAACGGGCTGAGAATTCGCCCGGC
>JADLBG010000849.1 GCA_020847895.1 Bryobacterales bacterium | reverse complement strand
GTGAGTTCCTGGCGGTTGAAGGGGAGATCGAGGATGCGGGCGAAGCTCCGCCGGTACTCGAAGACGTCCTTCGCCGAGGGCATCTTCAGGATATGGGCGGTAACGCCGCCCAGCACCCGTGTCGAGACACGGAATGCGTCACCGGCCTGGACCACGTCATCCACTTCCGCCTGGCTCAACTGGTCGATGATCCGGCTGGCTTCGAAAGAATCGACCGCCGGCTCCTCGTCGTCGCGGATCTTGGCCAGCAGAGCGGCATCGCCGTCTTCCGCGTTGGCGACGGTCGTCTCGGAGACGCCGCGGCCGAGTTGCTTGATGATCACCCTCCGGCGCCGCTGGCGCTCCGTCCACTCCGCATCGCTCGGGAAGCGGACCCTGATGGTCTTCGGACCTTCAGGCGTGCGCAGGTTGATGGTGACCGGGCGGGTCGCGTCAAATGAGGGAGAATCTAGGTTCATAGTTGTTGTTTGCGCCGTGGCGCATCCGATCTGCGGAAATCAAACGTACGGGATTCGTGAATTGCCATGCAGCTTGCACTTCCACACTTCAAACCGTCGAGTCGTGAGCGCCAGTGGGTTGCTGGCGAGATCGAGACAGCCCGTTTCCTGAGAGCTCTCTGGGATGCAGCCAGCAACCGACAGCGTCACGAGGCGGAATTCATTTCGTTACTCGTTTGCTGCGGCTGGACCAACGTACTCGCCAACGACGCGGGGTGGGAGTCCACCCGACTCTGGCGGAACCAACACATTGCCGACTATCTCCGTGTCGGCTACGAATCCGATCAACAGCTCGCGACGGAATTGTCGGCCGCTTTCCCGCGCCTCAAGCAGGCACGCCGCCTGCTGACGACGCATACTGGCATCACCCACTACTACAAGGCCCTCCGCCCAGGAACGATCGAGTTCGTGGAACGTCACGCGAAACGGATCGCGTCCGCCTTCGCCATTGCGACGTCGACGAAACTGAAACCGAGGGAGAAGATCAAGCGCACCGTAGAGATGATTACAAGGCTGGGCTTCATCCACATACGCGGACAAGAGGTCTCGCCGTTGAACGGGCTGACGCCGGCGCTCGCCTGCCTAGACCCTCACAGAAGGCTGCCGATCATGAATGACAAGACGAGGCGCCTGCTCCGCGCCATTGGTCAAAGCCCTGACTCGGCCGGCGCGATTGCATTGCACCAACTCATCGGCTGCAACGGCATCAAGAATTCGTTTGAACTCGACGTGTACGCTGCGACCGAGGAATTTCCGTCTCTCCGGAAGTCCAGGGCCCGAACGCTTTCCGCCACTCAACTTCGCGACGTCGGTCTAAAGTCCGAGGCAGCCAGCATCGCCCAGATAGCGGCAAATCGGGTGAAGATCAACAAGGCTCATAATAAGCTCACCAATCGTCTGCGCGACTGGCTGCTGTGGCGCCAAGTGACGCCGAAAGAGAGTAGGTTTGATGCCTTGATCCTTGACTATCGAAAAGGGAGGCACCTGCTGATCGAAGCGAAAACGGCCTCTGCGGGGCCCAGCGGGCGCTCTCAAATCCGCCAAGCTATTGGCCAACTCTTCGACTATCGGTATACCCACGCGTCGCAGTTTCCGCCGGGAGCGGTCGATCTAGCGATACTTCTGCCTTCTAAGCCAGCCTCTAACGTGCAGGCCCTGCTTCAGTCACTTGGGATTGAACTCCTCTGGTTCGAGCGCAAAGCACTCAAGGGAACAGTCGGTTTGTAGCGAGCGATGTGCCTTCTTACTGGCAGATCTGATCCACGTTACACTTGGCCACGGCGGTGATGATGCCGTTGGTCGAGTCGTAGAGCGGCGTGCAGTCGACGGCCACCGTGAGAATGCCGTCCGTCTCAGCGAGCTCCGTGGTGGCGTAGGCTATCTTCTGCCAGGTGATCTGCAGGGAGTTGTTCGTGTCGAACGAGAGGTTGATGACCGCCGTGCCCGTAGTCTGGGCCTTCAGCTTCGTATACTCCGTCGAGCCATTTTCGAAGCGGGCCACGAACTTGAGGTTGCCCTGGCGGTTGCCGAACTCGAGGCGGCCGCGGATCGCGCCGGAAGACCCGTCACCTGCGGCTTGGAACCCGGAGCCAGGAAAGAAGCCCGCGTCCATCCGGAGGTTGTTCTTCCAGCCCGTTTCGAGCGAGACGATATTTTTGTTGGTGACGTAGTCGACTCCGTTGATGGTGAGAGTCAATGACGCCGACGGCAACAGTTTCTCTACCGTGGCCGCCGGCATGGTGATGCCAGTGGCTGAATCGATGACCTTGCCGGAGCCGACGAACTCGACGTTGATCTTCGAGTTGGCGCGGCCAGGACCGGAGCCCACGGTGAGTTGCCACGATTCCGCCGCGCAGCCCACGGCCATCCGGTCGAGCACGACGCCCGCGCCCGGGCGGATCTGCTCGACGAAGGAGAAATACGGCAACTCTGCGGCATCGCCGTTTGCCGGAAACAGGGGCGTGCAGGTGTACGTGAAGTTCGGCGTCGTGCCGGACTTCACCACCTTCCCCAGCCCGAACGCCATGGCCCATGCGGCGATCTCAGCGCTGAGGTATTTCTCCAACGTGCCGCTCACGTCCCACGACGTCTTGAAGGTCTGGGTCGGGAATTCGTGACCCTTGCCGTACTCCTCGGCGTCGTTCTCGGTGTTGAGCTTCGGGTTGGCCAGCGCGGCGTTGAGCTTCCGCAACTGCCACATGTTGGCGGCGGTTTGGGCGGTCGCGATGTCGGTCTGCTTGCCCTTACCGAAGCAGATCTGAATTTCTTGGAGTCTCGTCGTCGACATGGTTCTCCTTCTCCGGTGGTGGACACTGGCTCCAGCCCGTGATCATCAGCGGCACTAACTGAGCCGTCGTAGCTTCCACCTCGCGCGGCTCGCCTTGCCCGTGTGGGGGCATCATCCAGACGGTTTCAGTCATCACCCATCTCCGTAAACGTGAGTGGGACCTCGAAGTAATCGAGGCCCTCGGCATCGGTTTGCCGCTGGATGAGCGGCAGGTCCATCGGGTAGCAAGATGGGTGGACGGTGGCGTTCACCATCGGCACAGCCAAAGTGGCCGGCACTCCCTTCGTGATCAACCGGAACAGCCGGTAGTAAGCGGTCGGCGGATCGCCGTCGAAGGTCTCGCGCGCTCGCAGGAACAAGGTCACCTGGTGCTTCCAGACATCGACGCCCCCAAAGGTGCCCGGCGTCGTCCCCTGCCAGGTCGCCATGATCGAAGGCGAAGGTGCCGTGTGGATGGCGTTCGCGAGGCTTGCGCGCTTAGGATATTGATCGTGGTACGCGTAGATTCGCTGCTCATCGCCGCCCATCTCGGCGACCAGTTCCGGGATGTCCCGCAGGAGCGCGACCAAGCCATCGACAAGATCCGCGGGGTTGATCATCGCTGCTTGCCTCCGAGGACCTTCTCCACCAACAGGCGCGGCTTCATCGCGTCCAGCATCTTGCGCGCCGCCGCGACGACGACGGCCTTGTTTTTCGGCGAGAACACCATCCACTCCTCCCGCTTCTGATTGGCCCAGGCCTTGATGCGGTCCTTACGGGTGGAGACGCTGGCCTTGGCCCGGTTCTCGCTGACTGTGCGGACTTGGAAGTTGCGGAGCAGGTCGCCGGTGAAAGTCAGGTTGCGCCGGTTGCCCTTACCCTTCCGCGTCTTGAAGATCGCGTAGCGCTTGGTGAGAGGCTTGGCGGCGCTGTCGCCGGGACCCTGCGCGGCACCCAGTCGCGCCTTTACCTCCGTGACGCCGGTACCGCCCAACTCATACATCTGCCGCTGACGGAAGTTGAGCAGATCGAGCCGGAGTTGCTTTTTCTGGTAGACCCGGACGCTGGGCATCAGTTCACCTGCCGCAACCTCAGCACGGAGGCACCCTCGGCGTCTGCCTCGATGTCGAACACCTTGTAACGGATGCCGCCGATCTCCACTTCGTCCCCGCGAACGGGCGCCGCAGCCAAGTCCGCCAGCCGGACGAACAGCACCGCATAGACGCCCGGTGAGGCATCTTCGGCTTCCCGCACCGCCTGAAACACCGCGCGTACGGTGGCATGCCCGCCGGCCTCGGGCAGGTAGAGGACTTCGCGGCCGAACGCATTCACGACGGCCGCGTTCAATCCACTTATTGCCGACTCCCAACCGCTCATGGTTAGGTCTTCGTGCCCTTCACCAGCACTTCCGGGCGCAGGCAGATGGGCAGCGGGTTTTGCTGTGTGTGCAGGTCGGTTCCGCGCCCGAACTTCCGCGGCTCCTGCTTGGCATAGAGCGGCAGGCCCAGCGTGTTCGCCGTCTCGTTGAAGTCCGCCGGCGCGAAGAACGTCCGGAAGGTGTTGGCCGTGCCCAGCGGGAAGAAGTGCGCTTCGTCGTCGGCGATGAACTTGCGCACGTTGCCGGAAGCGTCGGTCGCCTGGCCGCGGTACTCCTCAAACGTCACGCCGCCAAAGGTGAATCCGGTGCGGTAGTCGTTGCCGAGTTGCTGGTTGCGCTGGTAGTACTGGAAGGCCTCTTTCACCTTCGCGTGCGTGGTGAAGGCGTCGTAGAAGCCCTGCGAGCACAGGCACAGGATGCCGGTCATGAACTCACCCTTGAGGTTGTCCTCAATGTGGCGCTTCACTTCGAGCACCTTCAGCAGCACCTCGGTTCCGGCCGTGCCCAGCGCGAAAGCCACGGTCTTGGCCGTGATGCCGAACTCGCTGTACAGGTCGTAGAGCGTCGAGCCGTCGGCGTCGAGGATTACGCCCTTCAGCGCTCCCATACGCAGGTACTCGAGCGTGATGGCGTGTTTGTTGCGCATGTTCTGCAACTTCAGCGCGAGCAGGTTCGCCAGGGCGTCGGTCTCCGTCTCGGAGCCGAACGCACGGATACCCTGGACCTCCTCGGGCAGCACGGCATCATCGTGCGGGATGTGCGGGATCACGAACGACCGCACCTTGCGTTTGCCGGTGGAGCCGACAGTGCCGGGCGCGCCAACGGGCTGGGTGGGCAGCAGGTTCAGCACGCCGCTCATCTCCTCGATGATGATGGTGCGGGTGCGCACGCCCTGCGGCGTCATCAGGTTCAACTGCTCCAGGCGCCCGTAGGTGTTCGGAATCTTGTTGATGGCGGCGGTGAGCGCCGTCATGTTGAAGGCGTCAGTCGAAAAGGGGTTCAGCATCATGGGTTAGGCTCCTTCCCGGACGAGAATGCCCAGGGTCTTCAGTTGGCCGATGGCCGTGGTCTTCTGGGGCGTGGTGATTCCGCCCGGCCAGACCAGCTTCTTGTCCGAGCAGATGGCGTGGCGCGCGATGATGACGCCGCCCTTGTCCGCCGAGGACGCATCGACAGGCAGCAGCAGCACGCCGGCGGCGTTCTGCGAACCGTCGCTGGCGGCCGGCGCGAGCTGCGTTACCTTGCCGCTGGCCGTGATGATGCCGACCACCGTGCCGGTGGCCAAGTTCTGGCCGGAGACGACCACCACTTCGTCGCGACTGTAAAGGCTCTCGTCTTCGTACTTGAGCCAGTCGCCGAGATAGTTCTGTTCTGATTGAACGGGCATGTTAGTTGACTCCTTTCCCGGCGAGGCGTTCGACAGCCTTCATGACCGGATTGTTTTCGGGATTCGCCTTCACGCTGGTGGCAGCATCCGGCATGACGTGAGAGCGAATCTCGTCCTGACCGGCTTCGGCCCGCAGGGCGAGCAGTTCCTTGCGGACGTCGGCCACGGCGAGGCGGCGTTCGATGAAACCGGCGGCAAGAGCAGGCCGCCCGGCGATGGCGCACAGCACGACGATCTCGGCCGCCTCGGCGTAGCCCTGCTCTCGGGCATTGGCCTCGATGGCGGCAAGATCGGGAACGGGCGGACTGGTAGCCGCCTGGGTAGTTTCGGACACGGTGGTTTCTCCTTTGCTGAAGTTGGGTTCTGACAACGACTCGGTCATGGCGGCTAGGGCCTCACGGAACGTGCCCACGCGGTCGGCAAAGCCGCGGCTGACGCCGTCCTCGCCGTACAGGATGCCCGCCTCGGTGCCGCGCACGGCCGCGGCGCTCGCACTCCGGCGGCGTGCCACGGCATCGACAAACATGCCGTAGAGCCTTTCGACTTCCGTGACGAGCACGTCGCGGGCGCCCTCCGAGAGCGGTTCGTGCGGGTTGAAATCGTTCTTGCGGTCGCCGGCGAAGACGGTGGTGTAGCGCAGGCCGTTCGCGGCGTCCCAGCCGCTCTGGTCCAGGTGCATGGCGATGATGCCGACCGACCCGACGCCGCCGGTCCGGGTGACCCAGATGCGGTCCGTCGCCGAAGCCAGCAGGTATCCGGCGCTGAGGGCCCAGTCATCCACCGACGCCCAGACAGGTTTGATGCGCGCAGCCTCTTCAATGAGGCTGGCCACGTCCCAGGCGCCATTGGCCTCGCCTCCGTAGCTGTCGAAGCGCAGTAGGATGCCTTTGACGAGCGGGTCCGTGGCGGCGTCGAGGATCTCGCTACCCAGTTGCTCATACGAGGTGAGGCCGGACTGTGCGTCCATGCCGGAGGCGCGGTTCACCAGGCTGCCTGCCACTTCGATGATGGCAACGCCGGCATCGGTGACGGCATAGGGTTTTCGTGATCGCTGCTCTGTCAACAGCGCGGCTTCCACTGCCGGCGGATCGACGCCCAGGCGCGGCGCGAGCACGGCCAAGATCGCCGCCAGTTTCTTCGAGTCGATCATCAGCGGCGTGTTGAACACGCGCGAGGCGATGTGCGTGAGGTTGGTCATTGAGTTTCCGTCGCTGGGGCCGGCTCGACCACCCTTTGCCCGTTGGAGGTTGTCCGGCGCGGATCAGAGTCTAACGTCAGCCCGAGAGAATCAGAGCGAGCGTTGTCGGCGGCGACTTGCCGGTCGACGTCTTCCTCGTCGTAGCCCATCTCGTTGATGACAGCGCTGCGCGGCTTGAAGCCCGCGCGCACGGCGGCGACCTCAGCGTTCATGTCCTTCAATGGATCGACCCAGTCCCACGACGGCGGCCGCCATTCGACATCGAGGTAAGCGTCCCGGTTGCGGGCGTAGTCGCGGGCGTCGATCGCGCCAGCGACCGCCGCCGCCTCGATCCAGGCCCCCCGCACCGGGCGGCAGAACTGAAACACCATCACCTGGTGCTGGAACTGTTCGCAGCGCCGCCGGAATTCGAGCAGGCCTGCGCGGATCGACGAGTAGTTCACGCGTTCAAGATCACCCGTGAGTTGCTCGTAGGTGATCCCGAGGCCCGCAGCCACCGCACGGAGCTGGACTCGCATGAACTCCGTATACATGCCGCCCACATCGCCCGGCTCGGTGCACTTCACATCCGCCCCTGGCAGCAGCTTTACCCTCGCCCCGGGCTCGCTGCCGGCCAGCGGCACGCCACTCGTGTCAGTCTCACCCTCGCCCGGCTTGCTCCCGATCACCGGATCCTCGGGGTTGTTCTCGGTGATGAACGCCGCGAACATCGCCGCCAGCTTCTTGCGGACCAGTTCAGCGTCGTCGTACTGATCCAGTTCGCGCAGCTTCACCAGGACCTGCGTGAGCCACGGCTGCCCGCGATGCTGGCCGGGGCGGAGCGGCTTGTAGATGTGCAGGACGGAGTCCGCCGGCACGCGGATGGTCTCGCCCGCATTGGCGAACATCAGCCGCTCACCCGGATGCTCGCGGTACAGGTGATAGGCGACGCGGCGACCGATCTTGTCGAATTCGATCCCGGCGCGAATGATGTTCCCGTTAGGCAGGTTCTCGTTCTTTGTAGTCGGGAGATGCTCCGCCTCGAGCAACTGCAACTGGAGCGGAACGCTCAAGCCGTCCTCCGGCAGCCTCGGCCGAATGCGCACCAGGCACTCGCCGCCTTCGATCGTGGAGCGGCAGATCAGGGCCTGGAGCCCGTAGAAATCGGTGAGCCCGGCAGCGTCCGCCTCGTCCGTCCAGCGCAGCCAGAGTTCCTGAAGCGCCCGCTTCACTGCCGCGTCCGGGTGCTTCGCCTGGGGCTTGATGCCGGTGCCGACGGCATTGCCGACGAAGCTCTCGACCGCATTGCAGGCCCAGGCGTTCCGGCGCACCATGTCGCGCGAGCGGGAGCGTAGCGCGTCGCCACCGCCCGTGACGAGGGCGTTGATGCCTTCCGCCGACGGGTTCCACCCTTGGGTCCGGCGCGTCGCGGCAGCGGCTTCGTAACCTGCGGCCGCACCAAACACCGGTGCGAACGCGGCCCGCACCAGATTCCGCCAGTAGCCCATGTTCAGAAGCCCTTGCTGGTGTACGTCCGGATGACACGCGCCGGCGTAGGCGCCGCTGAATCTGCGGCCTTCATCTTTGCGATCTCCGCATCCACCTGTTGCAGCGCCGTGCGGATCTGTTCCGGGCTGCGGTGGCGCATGGACCGGTCGCCGAAGGTGACCGAGTCCGGCGCGCTCAACGCGGCCAGCAGAGCCTCCCGTTGCGCTTCGAGTTCCGCGAGTGTCATCGCTTCATCCAGTTCGATCCAACCGTGACGCGGCGCGCCGAGCGTGCTGGAGGCGCAGCCGTCATTTCCTGTGGCGCAGCCGTAGCGGGCAGCAGAGCCTCGAGCTCGCGCCAGTGCTTCTCAGCGAAGCGGTCGATGCCGTAGATCGACGCCGCCGCGCGCGCATACACTCGGCAGTCCAAAGCCTCATTGCGCTGATTCGGCCCTACGACCCAGTGGCCCTTGACTAGGCTCTCCGCCGTCAACTGCCGGAAGTACTCTTCCTCGTAGCGCGGGAAGTGGCAGTAACCTACGGGGAACGGATCGCCGCTCTCTTCGGTCGGCGGTGCCAGACGCAGGCGGCTGTAAAGTTCGGACTTCGCCACCGGCGTGCCGAGCGTCCACAGGCGCGTGCCGCGCCGCTTACTTGCGTCCACGGGCGAAGCGCCCAGAATCAGGCGGTCCGTCCGCGCGGTTCCTTTCACAGCCACGGCTGTCTTTGGACTCGCGGCCCGTGCGCCGGCGGGACCCCAGGAGGCCTGCGGATGTCCGCGCACCCAGTCGTAGGTGATTCGTGGGTTGAAACCTGAGTCAACGCACAGCACGCGAATCGGTAGCCGCATGCCGCTGGCGTGCGGAAACTCTTCGTCCAGAACAGCGTCCAGTTGCTGCCAGACATCCGCCCGAGCCGTGTCGCCTACGAGCACGCGGTAATCAACGGACCACGATTCCTTGCCACGCCCCCAGGCCACCACTTCAACTTCAATGCGGTCCCGCTGGACGTCCGCGCCGGCGGTGAGGAACAGGCCTCCGGGCGGGACGGTCGCCGATCTGGTAATCCTCGCGCCGGTCATACAGCGGCTGCCACTCAGGCGCGTCGCCACGCTCCTGCCAGGATTCACCCAACACCAGGTTGACGAACGACTTCAGCCGCTCGACGTCCTTCTGCGCCTTCTCCCAGTCGTCCGCCGCGCGCTCCCAGGAGTACCAACCCACCGGGCTGTAGAGGCTCGACAGGTGATACCCGCGCGTCCGGCCGTCGCCTTCCGTCGCCGGCCGCCATTCGCCGCGGGCGAGCATCGCGTTCTTCTGGTGATTGAAAATCGCCTGCTCACAGGCTGTGCAGTGGTAGGCGGCCTTCTGCGGCTCTTTCTTGGGCCACCGGAGGCGGTCGAACCTCAACACCTGGAACTCCCCGCAGTGCGGGCACGGCACCCAGTAGCGCCGCTGGTCGCTTTCCGCGAACGCCGCCTCGATCCGGCTCAGCCCTGTGACGAGCGGCGTCGACACCATGAATACCTTGCGCCTGGAGAAGGTGCGCGTGCGCGCGAAGGCCAGGTTGATCGGGTCGCCTTCGCCATCGACGTCGCCTGGATAGGCGTCGATCTCGTCCAGGAACAGATATCGCACGGCCATCGAGCGCAGGCCGACGGCGCTGTTCGCACCCGTCATCACCAGGACGCCGCCGGGGAATTCCTTCGACAGAACCGTGTTGCCGGAGTCGCGCGAGCGCGGGCTTTTCACGAGCTCGCGCAACACGTCGCTTTCTTCAATCAGCGGATCGATGCGCTGCTTCGAGTTGCGCTTGGCGAGCTCGACGGTCGGTTGCACGACCATCATCGGCCCCGGTGATTTGTGAATCACGTAGCCCACCCAGTTGTTGCCGCACTCGGTGCCGCCGATCTGCGAGCCTTTCATGAAGACCACCCGCTCTACGGGCGCCGAGGGCGAGAGGGAATCCATGATCTCGCGCAGGTAGGGCGTCCGGTCCGTGCGCCAAGGCCCCGGCTCGGCCGCGGCCTTGCCGGAGAGCCGCCGATAGCGGTCAGCCCACTCCGAGATTGTCAGCAGCGGGTCCGGCCTCAGGCCCGCGCGGAACGCCTCGTCGTAGACCTCAGTTGCTGTTTGCGCCGGCAAGCTCATCGAGCGCCTTTCGAATCTCCCCAGCCAGCATCTGGTGGACCTTGTCCGCGTCCGCTTCGGCCGCCAGCGTCGCCGCCAGGCGGTCCGGAATGTTCAGCAGGTTGTCGCGCACCGTGCGCGCCTTGGTGAATGCCGCCACCTGCACCTCGTCGCGGCTGATCAGCTTCGCCGTTTTTTCTTCGAACTCGATCTTGGCCAGCCGCGCCAGGTAGTTCTCCCGGATGGCGCGCGCGCGGAAGTAATCGAGTCCGGCGGCGACCGGCGCCTCCGCAGGTTCTCGTGCCGCCGGAACCGCCGGTTTCGCGCGGCGTTGGCCCGGGCGCGTCTTCGCATTCCATTCGACATCGGCGCGATCACTGTCGATCAGGCCGTCCGCGTTGGTGGCGATTCGCCCGGAACGGATCGCTTTTTGCACAGCCGCCAGGCTCACCCCGCGATGTTTGGCGTAAGCGCGCAGGCTCAGGAGAGGCATCGAACGTTCTCGCGATTCACTCGCCGATTCCGCTTGCTTCTAATCCCCACCGAAGTGATGAATGGGTTCGCGATGAGGAACACCAAAGCCAAGACCACCAAACAGACCGCCGCAGGCTGCTACGCCGAACGGCACGCCGACGCCCAGGACCTGCTGAAGCGCATCGCCAGCCGCCTGGCCGACCACCATAAGCGCCAGGCCGCCGAGCCCGCCGATCGGGGTTACGCCGGCGACCTCGGCCGGATCACCGAGCAACTCGCCTACGTCACGTCCTGGCCGACTTGGGCGACCGGAGCGCGGTCGACGCCAAGGGACTGGAGTACTGAGCATGACCCGCGACGAACTGATCGCCTGGGCCACACGGCACGGCTGGACCCTTGACCGCTGGGGTCACCTCAAGAACGAGTTCGACAACGGCACGCACCGGATCAAGCTGAGCCGCATCGCCGCGCGCCACGAAATCTCGACGCCGTTTGGC
>JADLBG010000848.1 GCA_020847895.1 Bryobacterales bacterium | reverse complement strand
CTGGGCAGCCGTGAGATCGCTCTGCTTCGAAGCGCATTCGCACGGGTGGAACTTCATGAGATGAACTTACTGGCGATGGGGAAGCGTCTGCTGCGCGGCAGGCACCACCACGCTTGGGCACAAGGCGTTGTTTCGCTGTTGGAAGGCGCCGACGCTGTGTTGCTGAGGGTGGCGCCGTTTCTACGCCGCTATTGCGGCGAGGTTGTGGTGACCGCGGTAAAGTAGCTTTACTGCTTCGTCAGCCCAAACAAATTCGGCCGGACATGTTGATAATGAAATCGCGCCGGATTCATGGCGGTAACTCCGCCGGAGTCGACTTCGATGATGCGGGCAGCCACGGGCTCGTAGGCCGCGCGCGGCGCGATGGTGCCCTTGGCCACCAGGATGCGCATCTGCTTGGGATCGATGCCTACGCTGGTCAACTGATGCAGGCTGAACGGGATGATGCGCTTCGGTGTGAGTAGAATCAGGTTCGGGAGATCGAGCGTGGAGCCCTCCACTTCGATGAGAGCGGAAACGCCCATATCCCAATAGCGGCCGCCCCCATGGCGAACTTCGGGCTCCACGAAACGTCCGTCGTAGACGCCCTTCACGCGGCCCCTCACACGGATAGAGTCGCCGTGCATGTTGTCGGTCTTACCGCCAACCGCCATATCGAACGGCCCACCGACGCCGGATTTGACAGCGGCCTGCACAGCGCCGGGATCGGAAATGGTCACCACCCAACCCTGCGCCTTCTGCTTCATCAGTTCGGCGAGGACAAAGGTTCCGTCGCCTGCCGAACCGCCTCCGATGTTGTCACCGGCATCCATCAAGGCCACCGGATATTTGCCGTTGTTCATGGTCATGCGCACCGCTTCGGCGGCTGTCGGCGCGTGAAAAACAAGTTGCCCTCGCAGGTTCCACAGCATGTTGCCCATTCGGTCTGCCTCACTCCTGGCGAGCGCGGGGTCGTTATCGGTGACGACAATCACGCTTGGCCCCATGGCGGGAATGTCGGCGTATTGATAGCCGCCGGGCACACTGACGGCAAGGATCTTCGGGTTCTTCTCGAGGCGTTTGCTTTCATCCACAATGGGCTTCAGCGGCGGCGCAAACGTGTTGTGAAACAGAATGTTCAGCAGCATGGGCGGCTTCGCAACAGTCTGCACGGGCTTCACTTTGCCTGAAACCACCTCCGCCATGATCTTCGCCGCCTGCACGCCGCGCTCCCGCGCGTCGAGGTGGGGGCACTCTTTGTAGGTGATCAAGACGGTAGTCAGCTTGACGATTTCTTCGGAGACATTCGCGTGGAAATCGTGCACCACGATGATGGGGATCTTATCTCCAAAGGCTTGCCGGACCCGGCGCACCACTTCCGCGTCGGCATGCGGATAGCTTTCGGCCACCATGGTGCCGTGCAGGAACAACAGAATTCCGTCTAGCTTGGGCGCGGCCTTGAGGCGTTCGATCAACTCCTTCGTGAGCGCGTTGAAGGCCGGGTCGAGGACTATCCCGATTGTTTGAGGCCCGGCGACGATGGTGGGATACAAGTCAAGCCCGTACCGCGCCGCTCCCTCAATGAACCCCGCGGGAGTGTTGTTGGCGTGGGCGGACAGCGTAAGGATCTCCTGCCCGCGGAGGGTTCCCCTGGCCCCGCCGATGCCGGCTTCAAAATCGGCGAGCGTTGTTTTCTTCGGATTAAAAGTGTTCGTCTCGTGGACGATACCACCGATGCCGATAACGGGCCGGGATTGGCCGAAGGCGGCATAACAGAATGCCAGAAAAATTGCGATGCGCATGACGAAATGTTCCTTAGTGAGCCAGTATGGTTACTGTACCTGCACGCACCCCGGATTGACAAATCAGGCGCCGGAGGAGGTTGCCTTCACGGGATCGAGCAGCGTGTTCAATTCGTCTTCCGTCATCCCCGACATCTCTGTAGCGACGTCTTTTATGGCGCGGTTCTCATCAATGGCCCGCTTCACGATTTGCGCACTCTTGTCGTAGCCGGTCTTTGCGGCGAGCACCGTGGCAAGAATGGGATTGCGTTCCGCAAGCGCCCGAAGACGCTCGCCGTGAACAGTGAATCCTTGAATCGCCCGGTCTGCCAGCAGGGTGGCCGACGCCGACAGCAATGCGATGCTTTCGAGCAGACTGACGGCGATCAGAGGCAACATGACGTTCAACTGAAAGTTCCCCGATTGGCCGGCGATGGTCACCGCGGCGTCATTCCCGATGACTCGCGCGCACACCATGGCCACGGCCTCGGGAATGACCGGATTCACCTTCCCTGGCATAATGCTGCTGCCGGGCTGCAGCGCGGGCAGCGAAATCTCGCCTAAGCCGGAAAGGGGGCCGCTGTTCATCCAGCGCAGATCATTGGCGATTTTCATTAACGGCGCCGCGGTTGTTTTGAGGTGGCCGCTCAGTTCCACCGCCGTATCCATTCCGCTGATGGCGGCAAAGTAGTTTGGCGCGGTAGTAAACGGCAGCCCGGTGATGGAAGCAAGACGGGCGGCCACGGCGGCGCCGAACCGCGGATGAGTGTTCACGCCCGTGCCGACCGCCGTGCCTCCGATGGCCAATCGCAGGAGCCGAGGCAAGACGGATTCCAGGCGGGTCATCGAATCCACAACCTGCGACTGCCACCCGCTCAGTTCCTGGCTCATCAGGACCGGCATGGCGTCCATCAGATGCGTACGGCCGTTCTTCACCACGTT
>JADLBG010000847.1 GCA_020847895.1 Bryobacterales bacterium | reverse complement strand
CGTTCACCACTGCCTCCATCGTCTCCCATCCTTCTGACCGCAGCCGGTTGATGTAACTCACCAGCACGATTCCGTTCAGCACCGCCACTCCGAACAAAGCAATGAACCCGATCGAGGCCGACAGGTTGAGGTTCAGGTCCCGCAGCCAGAGCGCGGCTATCCCGCCCACCAGCGCAAAGGGTACGTTTAACAAAATCAGCAGCGACAACCGCACGGACCGGAACGTGGAGTACAGTAGACCGAGAATGATCAAAATCGAAGCGGGAATCACCACCAGCAGCCGCTTCATCGCTCGCTCCTGGTTCTCAAACTGCCCCGCCCAATCGATCGAGTACCCCGGCGGCAGCGCCACCTGCCGCGCAATCTTTTCCTGCGCCTCGAGCGCGAAACTGCCCAGGTCGCGCCCGCGGACATTCGCCTGAACCACAATGCGGCGTTGCGCGTTTTCCCTCGAGACCACCTCCGGGCCGCGTTCCGCGGTAATCCGCGCCACCTGCCCAAGGCGGATGCGCTCCCCTCCCGGAGCCGACAGCGGAATCTCTTTCATCGACTCAGAGTCGTTGCGGTAGTTCTCGGGCAGGCGGATGACGATGGGAAATCGCCGCTGCCCCTCAATGTAGTCGCTGACGTCGCGCCCCGCCACCGCCGCCTCCACCGTCTCGCGCACGTCGGAAACGTTCAATCCGTAGCGGGCCAGATCGGCGCGGTCCGCCCTCACCCGCACCTCCCCCACGCCGGAAATGATTTCCATTTGCGCATCGGCCGCGCCGCGGATGGCCGAGAGTACGCGCAGACTGCGCTCGGCAAGTTGCTCCAGAGTGTGCGCATCGTCGCCGAAGATCTTCAGCGCCACATCCGCCTTGATCCCCGACACCACCTCGTCCAGACGCATCGCCATCGGCTGCGTGAAGTTGTACGACACGCCGGGAATCTGTTCCAGCCGCGCCGCCATCTTGTCCACCAGTTCATCCTTCGTCCTCGCCGTGGTCCACTGCTCGTGAGGCTTCAAAAGGACATAGACGTCCGCTTCATAAATCCCCATCGCCTCCGTGGCCAGGTCCGGACGGCCGAGCTTGGTCGTCACGCCGGTCACCTCGGGAAATTCCAGCACCGCCTTTTCGATCCGCTCGCTCACCGCAACGGAATCGGACAGCGAAATCCCCGGAAGCTTGCGTGTGGTGATGAGCAGCGATCCCTCATCCAGGCGCGGCATGAATTCGGTGCCGATAAACGCCAGCGATCCGAGCGCGCTGCCCACCATCAGCAAACCGCAGAATATGACTACATACCGGTGCCGCAGCGCCACCCGCAGCCCGCGTGTGTAGAAATCGCGCACCCGCGGAAACCAGCCCTCCGAATGCGGCTTGACCCCTTTGCGCATCGCCACCACCGCCGCCGCCGGAACCATCGTGAGAGCCAGCACCAGAGATCCCGCCAGCGCCGAACACACCGTGATCGCCATCGGCCGGAACATCCGCCCCTCCAGCCCCTCCAGGGCGAAGATGGGCAGGTAGACGGCTATAATGATCGACACGCCGAACACGATGGGACGCGCCACTTCCACCGCCGCGTGATAGACGCGATCCACCACCCGGAAGTCCGTTTCTCCCGGCTTGTGCTCCAGACGCCGCACGGCGTTCTCCATCATCACGATGGCGCCATCCACGATCATGCCGAAATCGATCGCGCCCAGGCTCATCAGGTTGGCCGAAATGCCGAAATACGCCATCCCCATGAAACCCACCAGCATCGAGAGCGGAATCACCGCCGCCACGATCACCGCGGCGCGCCAGTTCCCCAGGAACAGAAACAACACCGCCATCACCAGCGCGCCCGCCTCCAGCAGGTTCTTGCGCACCGTCCGGATTGTCCCGTTGATCACAATCGACTGGTCGTAAAAGGGAACAATGCGCACCCCCTCGGGTAAAGTGAGAGACGCGATCTTGGCTTTCACGGCCTTCAGGACATTGTTGCCGTTCTCCCCCTTCAGCATGATCGTCATGCCGCTGACCGTCTCCCCCTTCCCGTCCCGTAGCACTGCGCCCTGACGCTGCATGGGCTTGTCACTCACCCTCGCCACCTGCTTCAAAAGCACCGGCGTGCCCGCCTTCGAGCTGAGAACAATCTGCTCCAGGTCTTTGAGGCGATTGGCGCGGCCGAGACCGAGAACCGTGTACTGCTCCGAGGCGTGCTCAATATAGCCGCCCCCGAAGTTCGAGTTGTTTTCCTTGACCCGTTCAAACACGTCGCGCAGCGTGAGACCGTAGCGGTAAAGGCTGATGGGGTCCACCTCAATCTGCACCTGCCGCGTCTCCCCGCCCCACGTGTTCACCTCGTTGATGCCGCGCACCGCGCGAAGCTGGTTCTTGATCTGCCACTCATGCAGCGTCTTCAACTCCATCGGAGTGAGCGTCTTGCTCTCGAGAGTGTATTGATAGATCTCCCCGAACGCCGTCGCCACCGGGCCAAGCGTCGGCTCCAATCCCTGCGGAATCCGCGCGCGCACCTCCTGCAGCCGCTCATTGATCCACTGCCGGGCGAGATACACGTTCACCGCATCATCAAACACCACCGTCACCATCGATAGCCCGAGCTTCGACACCGAGCGGATGCCCTGCGTCTTCGGAACCCCCATCAGGATCACTTCAATCGGATAGGTGACCAGTTGCTCCACCTCCGTCGGCGGCATCGCCGGGCACTCCGTGATCACCACCACCTGATTGTTCGTCAAATCGGGAAATGCGTCGATCGGAATGTTGTAGACCGTATATACGCCCGTGGCAATCAGAACCGCCAGTCCGGTGAGCACAAGCAGCCGGTTCCGTAAATGGAATTCAATGATGCGGTTCAGCATCTATTCGGAAAGCGATCCTTTCAGAAGCTGCGATTTGAGCGTGAAGCTGCCTTGCGTAACAATCTGCTCCCCCGCCCTCAAGCCGCGTGTCACTTCCAACTCGTGGTCGAGTATCCGCCCGGTCTCAATCACCCTTCCCTCGAAACGGTCCGCCCCCTTCCGCACGAAAACCGTCGACTTCCCCTCCACCTGCTGGACGGCGGACTCGGGAATGAAGATCCCCTGGGCGCTGCCGCCCGCGTTGATCTCCGCGGTGGCGTACATCTCCGGTTTCAGACGTCCCTGGCCGTTGGCGAGTTCCACGCGCACAGGCACGGTGCGCGTAGCAGGGTCCAATTGGTCTCCCAGCTTGGTTACCCGGCCCGCGAAGGCCTGGTCCGGATAAGCCTGAACCCTCACGGTCACCGGCATACCCAGACGAACCTTTCCCAGGTCTTCTTCATTGACCGCCGCAATCATCCAAATGGTGGAAAGATCGGAAATAACGAACAATTCGTCGCCCGGATTGGCCACCGACCCCGGCGTCACATTGCGGCTCAGCACTACTCCGTCGGCCGGCGACTTCACCGGTATGAGATCCGCCATGTGGTCATGCTCCTCGCCTGCCTTCTCATCGTGGTCGTCTATCCCCACTTGCAGAAATTCCACCAGGTGCTGTCGTGTGCGTCCGAGTTCCGTCTCCGCGTTCTCCACCGACACCTGCGCGTTCTTGAACTCCGTTTCGGCATGCTCCACCTGTTCCAGGGACGCTGCCTTCAGGTCATACAGCCGGTGCGCGCGGTCCCGCTGGCGCTGGGCGTAGGAAAGCACCGTCTTCAGCCTCGTCAACTCCTGTGTGGCCTTGCGGTACTCGGCGCGGGCCTCGTGAATGTCGTGGCTGTGCAGCCCGGCCAGCAATTGGTCTTTTCGCACCCGGTCTCCCGGATTCACGTTGACCCGCACAATGCGGCCATCGGTGATCGAACCGACATGCCACGTGCGGTTTTCATTCACCGAGAGCCGGCCATTCACTTCGATATGCTGCGCCAGGCTCCGGGGCGCGACTTCTTCCACCACCAGATTCGCCTGCTTCTGCTGGTTGGCGTCGAGAACAATATCCTTGTCCGCCGGTTTCGCTTCCCTGGCGGATGGAGCCGCGGGCGCTGCCTCCGGCGATTTCGAGCAGCCGCCGAGCGCCGCCACCAACATCAGAGCAACAACCGGTCTCATGGCATCACCCCCAGCGCGGTCTCAAGGGCAACAATACTCTCCCGGTAGTCGGCCAGAGCCCGGTAATAGAATAGCTGCATTTCAATACGAAGGCGCTGCGCATCGAGCAGCCGCAGCAGATCCGTCCCGCCTTCGCGGTATGCCGCTTCCGCTATCCGCGCCGTCTCGTCGGCCTGCTCCCGCATTGTCTTGATCGAGTCCCCAATCTGGCGCCCGCGGATCTCCACTTCCCGTTGCGCCGCATTGATCTCCGCCCGCACCAGCGCTTCCGTGGCCGCCAGTGACGCCTCCGCCGCGCGGATGTCGGAAGTGGCCGCCGCAATGTTTCCCTGGTTGCGGTTCCGGAATGGAAGATCCATCTGGAATCCGCCCACCATCGTGTCGTACCCGCTGGTGCGCTTGTAGCCGAACAGCAATTCGACGTTCGGCTTGGCGGTGGATTCCTGAAGCCGCAGATTCGAGCGGGCCTGCTCCACCAGTTGCCGCGCAAGCCGCATCTCCACCCGGCGGTCGTTCGCCTGTCCAAAGTCCACCCCCGGCGGATCCGGTACGGGCTCCAGCGGATCCGTGAAGCGCACGTCGGGAAACCGCGTCTGCCCCATCTCCCGGTAAAGCTGAATCCGCGCCCGCTCGGCGTCCAGCGTCGCATTGTTGAGATCGACAGCCAGTTTCTCCCCCTCCAGGCGAACACGAAGCAGATCTGCCTCCGCCATCGCGCCCTCCTTGACTCTGGCTTCGTGATACTCGATGATCCGCTGGAAATTCTTCACGTTCTCCGCGAGCAGGAGCCGCGCCTGGTGCGCCCCGGCCGCAAGCCAGTACGCCTGCTGCACGCGAAAGGCAATCTGCCGCTCGGTAAGCTCCCGCTCGAGCGTGGCCCGCCGCACCCCTTCCGACGCCAGGCCCACACGGTTGGCCCGTTTCCCCGCGGTCTCGAAAATCTGCGTGAGGTAGGCGTACGTGTCGGCATCCCCGGCATACGAAAACGAGGGGCTTCCCGTGAACCGCGTATTCTCGCTCTGTAACACCAGGCGCGGATTCAGCATCAGCCCCGCTTGACGCCGGAATCCTTCGCTCACCGCAATACGTTCCCTACCGGCCTGCAATAGGGGGTGTTCCTTCAGCGCCGTGGATACGGCCTCCCCGAGGGAAAGATTCGTTTGGGCGCTCAAAGTGACGCTGAGAAATAACAGATGAACACAGCGAAGAATCATGTAACGGATCTGCGCAACTTTCCAATCTAGCACGCAGGCTAGAATAGGCGAATGAAAATCCCTGTCTATCAGGTGGACGCCTTCGCATCGCAACCGTTTGCCGGAAACCCCGCGGCTGTCTGCCCGCTCCAATCCTGGCTCGCCGGCGAAGTGCTGCAGAATATTGCCCTCGAGAACAACCTCTCTGAGACAGCATTTTTCGTGCCGGACGGCGAAGGCTTCCATCTGCGCTGGTTTACCCCCGCTGTCGAGGTGGATTTGTGCGGGCACGCAACCCTCGCTTCGGCATTCGTGCTGTGGGAAAAACTGGGGTTCCCGGGAAATACCATCAATTTCCACACCCGAAGCGGCGCGCTCCGGGTCACTCGCGCCGCGAATTTGATCGCTCTGGACTTCCCCTCGCGCCCGCCTGCGCAATGTACGCCTCACCCCGAACTCATAGCCGGCTTGGGGGCCCCGCCCCTCGAAATTCTCGCCGCCCGTGACTACCTCTGTGTCTACGAAAGCGAGGAAGACGTGCGCCAATTGTCGCCGGACATGGGGCGTTTGGCCCAGGTGGACCGCTTCGCCGTCATCGTCACCGCTCCCGCCCGCCAGGTGGACTTCGTCTCCCGCTTCTTCGCCCCCGCCAAAGGAGTGCCCGAAGATCCCGTGACAGGCTCGGCGCACTGCACCCTCACTCCCTATTGGAGCAAGCGGCTCGCCAAAACGAAACTGCACGCCCGCCAGATCTCCCCCCGCGGAGGCGAACTGCTCTGCGAGGACCGCGGCGAGCGCGTGTCCATCGCCGGAAACGCCGTCCTGTTCCTCGAAGGAACAATCCAACTCCCGGATCTCTCCGCGGTGCCCTGACGCGCCCCGGCCTCAGCGATTGGCGTCCACCACCGCAATCGCCGCCACATTCACAATGTCCGTAACCTCGCACCCCCGTTGCAACACGTGCACCGGCTTCGACAGCCCCATCAATATAGGCCCGATCGCCTCCGCTCCCCCAATGCGCATCAGCAGCTTGTACGCGATATTGCCCGATTCCAGATTCGGAAAGATCAGAACATTCGCCCCGCCCTTCAGCCGGCTGAACGGATAGGTCTCCTCGAGTATCTCCGGTGCCACGGCCGTATCGGCCTGCATCTCTCCGTCGATGACCAGATCCGGTGCGCGCGCCGCCGCAATCTCCACCGCGCGGCGTACCTTGTCGGCTAGCGCGTGCCGCGTGCTCCCGAAATTCGAAAACGACAGCATGGCCACCCGCGGCACTACGTCGAAACCCTCCACCGTGCGCGCCGCTTCAATGGCGATCTCCGCAAGGTCTTCCGCGTTCGGATCAATGTTCACCGTCGTATCGGCCAGAAAGTAAACCTGACCCCGCGGCGTGATCAGCATGTACATGCCGGAAACGCGCCGGCAGCCTTCGCGCAGAGGGATCACCTGCAGCGCGGGACGGATGGTGTCCGGATAGTGCCGCGTGAGCCCCGCCACCAGCGCCTCGGCATCCCCCAGTCGCACCATCATCGACCCGAACAGAACCGGCTCCAGAATCTGCTGCGCCGCTTCGTTCTTCGTTACACCCTTTCGCTGCCGCAATTGATAGAACTCATCGGCGTAATGCGACAGATGCCTGTCGGCGACCGGGTCCACGACACGCAAATCCCCAATATCCAGCCGCAGATCGGCAGCCTTCCGCAGAATCACTTCCCTCCGCCCCAGGAGAATCGGCTTGGCGATGCCGTCATCCTTCAAGATCTGGCACGCGCGCAGAACCTTCGGCTCCTCCCCTTCCGGAAACACCACCCGTACCGGGCTCCGCTGCGCCTTGTGAATCAGGACTCGCGTCACTTCCTGCGCTTTCCCCAGCCGGCGCGCAAGCTGCTCCTTGTATTCCTCGATGTCTACGGGATTGCGCGCCACGCCGCTGTCCATGGCCGCCTTCGCGATCGCCGAGGCCACCCAGATGAGCACCCGCGAATCGAACGGCGTGGGAATGATGTAGGTGCGCCCAAATCCCATGTGCTCCACGCCATAGGCCCGCATCACCGAATCCGGAACATCTTCCTTGGCAAGCGCCGCGAGCGCCCGCGTCGCCGCCAGTTTCATTTCCCCATTGATGGTGGACGCCCGCACATCGAGCGCCCCCCGGAAAATAAACGGGAAACCGAGAACATTATTGACCTGGTTCGGATAATCCGAGCGCCCGCTGGCCATGATGATGTCGCTCCGCGTGGCCACCGCCAAATCGTACGGAATCTCCGGGTCGGGATTCGCCATCGCAAACACAATCGGGTTCGACGCCATCCCGAGCAGCATCTGCGGCGTAACGCAATTCGCCGCCGAAAGCCCGAAGAACACATCCGCGCCTTGCATCGCTTCCTCCAGCGTCCGCGCCGCCGTCTCCCGCGCAAACCGCGCCTTATATTGGTTCATGCCCTCCGTCCGGCCCGTGTACAGCACCCCGTGCGTGTCGCACATCAGTATGTTCTCTCTGCGCACGCCCAGCCGGATGAAATGCTCCGCGCACCCGATCCCGCTCGCCCCCGCTCCATTGAAGACAGCTTTGATCGTATCGAGCGGCTTGCCCGCAAGTTCCGCGGCGTTGAGCAAAGCCGCTCCCGCGATGATCGCCGTTCCGTGCTGGTCATCGTGGAACACGGGAATCTGCATCGTGCGCCGCAGTTCCTCTTCGATCTCGAAGCACTCAGGGGCGCGGATATCTTCCAGATTGATGCCGCCGAAAGTCGGCTCCATCATCTGGCAAGCCCGGATGATCTCTTTCGGGTCCTTGGTGTTCAACTCGATGTCGAACACGTCAATATCGGCGAAACGCTTGAACAGAACTCCCTTGCCCTCCATCACGGGCTTGCCCGCCGCCGGGCCAATGTTGCCAAGCCCCAGCACGGCCGTGCCGTTGGTCACGACACCCACCAGGTTTCCCTTCGCCGTGTAGTCGTACACCTTCGCCGGGTCGCGCTCGATCTCCAGGCAGGGAACGGCGACTCCGGGGGAATAAGCAAGACTCAAGTCCCGCTGCGTGCGGCAGGGCTTGATGGGAGTGATGGCGATTTTCCCTGGAACGGGCAGCCGGTGGTACTCCAGGGCATCTTCCTTGCGTATGGACATAGGCGGTAGTTTACCTGTCTTAGATTACTCCGCTAAGGACCCCGCCGTGTCACGGGGCGTCGTCTCTGCGTCGTCTCTAACGCGCGGAATTGCTGGCAATGAATTGCGCGATGTTCGCCTTCAGTTTCTCCAGAGCCTCTTCGTGCAGATACATCATGTGGCCCGCGTCGTAGTATTTCTGTTCTATGTTCTTTCGCAGTTTGGCCGGCAGGTTGAGATGGTCCATCGTGTATTCCGCCGCATAGAATGGCGTCGCCAGGTCGTACAGTCCGTTTTCCACCTGCACCTTTAGATTGGGATTCTGGACCATCGCTTCCACCAGATCGTCTTCCACATTCGGAGAGCCCGGCCACGCGCCCGCCCCCTCGCCCCGCTTCCAGTTCCAATGCGCGTTGGCCTCCCTGCTCAGCAACACGTAATCCTCCTTGGAGGCGAACTTCAATTCTTTCGTGACGTATTGATGGAAGGAGGCGACAAACGCGCCGAACACCGCCGGCATCATGGGATCGTACTTGGCGGATTCGCTCAGCAGGTCGAAGCTTTCACCCGAGAAGCGGCCGTCGAGCCGCCCCGTTGTCAAACCGCGGGCGCGTTGTAACTCCTGCATGAACTGCCCCAGGTTCACTCGCAGGTTCGCCTTCGATAGGTAATCCTCACCCAACCCCGTGAATCGGGAAAGCTTCTTCAATAGCCTCCCTCGTTCATCGGCGTTCAGGGCGGAACCCTGCTGCAAGCCCTGTAAATATTCCGTCGCGGCGAATTGCCTCGCCTCCTTGAGAAACGCCCCGAGGTCCCGTGGCGGATCTTTCAGCATCTTGTGATAAGCGGCGGTTGCCGCGTAGCTTGGCAGGTACAACACGTATGGCAGGTCATCACCGGAACCGAACAGCAGTTGGCGCAAGTCCAGCACCGTCGAGATCATCACCAGGCCGTTGAAGTCCATTCCGTCTCTCGACTGCAGGTAGTTCACCAGGACCGCGTTACGAAACGTTCCGTAGCTCTCTCCGATAAGAAACTTCGGCGAGTTCCAGCGCTGGTTCCTGCCCACATAACGCCGTATGAACTGCGCCAGCGATTTCACGTCCTCGTCCACACCCCAGAAATCTTTCCCCGTCCCTTTCCCTAGCGGCTTGCTGTACCCGGTCCCCACCGGATCGATGAAAACCAGATCGGCGGCGTCCAGAAGGCAACCCTTGTTGTCCACCACCTTGTACGGAGACGGAGGCGTCGGCCCCGCGTCCACCGTAACCACCCGCTTCGGCCCGAAGGCCCCCATATGCTGCGGCGCCGACGATCCCCCCGGTCCCCCGTTGTAAATGAATACCAGCGGCCGCTGGTCGAAGTTGTCCACGCCGTTGCGTGTGTACGCCACATAGAAGACACTGGCCGCCGGCTCGTCTTTGTCGTTCCTCAAGATGATGGTTGCCGCCGTCGCCTTGTAGCCGATGTTCTGCCCGTTCAGAACGATCGTGTGCTCAGTCACGGACGATTCTTCTTTCGGCTCGGCCTTGGCGGCGGAGTCTTTATGTTCGCTGGGCTTGCCGGATTCCTGCCCGCACAGCGCGGGAATCGTGAGCGCAACTAGCCCGGCCCACAAGAAGGCATGTACGATTGTTTTCATTTATCCTCGGTGTACCACGAGGATAACGCATGCGGTATCGTAAGCTAAAATAGAAGCAACGGGCGACCCCAATGTCTATCCCTCCTATCCCGCCGCCTTTGGAATCGCTCGGGCCGCGCCCTTTCTCTTTCTATCCGCCCGTGCTGAACATTGAGCACAACGAGTGGGTTTTCGAGAAAGCCACCTGGTCGGAAATCCTCGTCAGGAACTCCAAGTCCGGACAGGAAGTCTGGGTCCCGCGCCGCTTCCTCGGAGAAGTTTCCCGCATCGACGAACCGGTGATGATTGTCGGGTTGAAGCGCGAACTCGAGTACAACGCCGGAGCCCTCTGGCCACATGAGCGCCGCGTAATTGAAATGCCGAAGGCGGTGAACGATTACGTGCGCCCGCCGCTGCCGGCGCCGCCGCACCCGGTCTCCACCGTTGCCGCCATGCGCCTCAACGACGGAGCCGAATCGCGCATCGGAAAGCTCATCCTTGGTGTGCTCGCCGCCGGAATCGTCCTGACGTTCATCGTGGTCAGTTTCTTCCGCGGCCGCGCGGATGTCGAGAATGTCCAATACGTCGGCATTGTCCAGCAATCCTACGGCCTCAGCCACTTGGATGACGCCGGCGCCGTCATCCGGAAGTTGGGCCAGCCCGCCGAAGACCGCTGGCGCTCCCAGGAAAGCGACGTCATTCAATACCGCCTCCTGCACTATCCCAACCTTGGTATCTACGCCATCTTCATGGGCCAGGACCGCGACAAAGCCCGCTACATCGGCGCGATGGATGAAAACTGGAAAGCCGTCGACGCCGTCGACCTCCCCCGCGCCGGCAATACACGGTCCATGCTCAACAAACTGGCAAAGTTCTAAATACGCCGCCATAAGTCCTTGAGCGCAGCCTCCGTAGTGGCGTGCGCACTCTTGCGTGCCGCGTCGAGACTCGTCTCAACGCCTGCCTGCTGAAAACCTCGGAGCCTGACGGCGTCTCCGCTCATCCGCAATCCTTAATGGCGCCGTGTCTAGCTCACCCCGCGTCTCAAGATCGTGCCGGAGGATAAATCAGCGGGATTGCCTCTCGGCGGCTGCGCCGGTACACGCGAAAATCGGCCAGATCGGTCGTGATCACGCTGTGTTTCGGGTGTAGCTCGCTCATCCGGACCAGGCAAAGGTCCGCCAGGTCGGGCCTGCGGTCCTGGTACCGTCTTGCCAGTTCGGCAATCCGCGAGAGGTGTTCCGCAAGAACGAAACTCGGTGTGATCAACCCGGTCCTGACGAAATCCAAAACCAGCCGCGAATCTCCGAGGTGGAATGCCGTTTCTGCAAGGACTGCCTCACACGTTAGCAGCGGCTCCGAAACTTCGTAAGCAATCTGAACAGCCCAGGCGTGATGCTGATCGTTTCGGTTCCCAAATGCGACCAGAAAGCCCGTATCCGCGATCCCGTTCATTTCTTCGAAAAGCCCTTCCGCGTCGAGAGATCTGCAGGCCCTGCCGCTCTTCCCGCCAGGCGCAGAAATGGCCGGTCTTCCACCTTTCGAGCCTTCTCCAACTGATCCCGAATGATTCTGCTCTGAGAAACACCGGTTTTCGCTGCGGCGGACTCCAACCATTCCGCAAGATCTTCCGGCAATCGAACGGTGATTGTATTACGCATTTGCTTTCAATGTAACACAAGGCCGCTCGGCTCTCCATCTGCCGCAAGTTGTCCGAGAACGTTGCGGAATTTGAGCAGCGATCCCACTTCAGTGCCGCGGCAGTCTCCTGTCGGCGCTCCCTCTCGGGATCTTGCCAGCGACAGAGTGCGGCCATTCGTTTGACGCAGGCGACGTGGCGTTGGAATAATGCACCGTGAGTTGAGGAATCAAGGCGAGCGAGCCGGCGATTTCGACAGGGAGCGCGGCCGCGATGAGATCCGCCTGTCCTTGGGCAGACGTGAAGGGGAGCACGGCGACGGAGTCCGGAGGAACAGGCCGCGGTTCCGGCCGTGTGCAGCCCGGCGCGGCCAGAAGGAAGAGCATCAGGAAGCGTCTCACTTTTGCGCGAGCCATGCGAGAAACAGGCCGTCGGGCTCGACATCCTCCCAATAGCTGATGAAGCGGCTGGCGACTTCCCGGCAGTCTCTCTTCAGCAGTTTCTCGAGTTCTTCCCTGCGAAACCACTTCTCCCATTCCGGGGTCTTCAGGCGTCCCCAGTGCTCGGCGTTCTTATCAATGATGACAAGCTTTCCGCCGGGTTTGAGAATGCGGCACATTTCGCCCACGGCCGTGCCGATGTCTACGGCATGCTCCAATGATTCAGTCGCGTAGACACAATCGAAGGATGCGGAGCCGAAAGGGAGGGCAGTCATTGTGCCGGAGCAAGCGCTGATTGGAGCGGGCACAAAGCGCAGCATGGCCTCGGAAAGATCGAGGGCGGCGATTTGCGCGGCGGGATACCGTTCCTTGAGCACGCGGGCGAAGCGGCCTTTGCCGCAGCCGGCGTCGAGGATGCGCTTCCCGGAAAGGTCCCCGAAGTAGTCGAGGATGAGTTGCACATGGTAGATGCGCGGGTCGATGGTGGCGGGAAAATGCTCCTCATCGCCGGCAGCCTCATCAAAGGAACGGCGGATCTCGTGGAGCGGGATGGAGCGCTCCACGGATCCGCCGAATATTTTCTTGAGCCAGAGTTTCACGATTGGCGCATCAGGCGTGCGTGAGGAAGATGGGGAGGCCTACCTTGCCGGCGTAGTTCGGGCGATACCTTTCCGTGTTGTACATGGTGTCCACCTCGACACGGCGCGGCCCGAGCGCGGGGTCGGGAATCGACACGGTAGCGAAGCAGCCGTTCTCGATGGCCATCATGTAGCCGAACCGGTTCGCCAGGATGCAATCGAGGGCCATGTTGCCGAAGGTGGTGGCCACCATCTTGTCGACGAAGTCCGCCTCGCCGCTGCGGAGGTCATAGGTGAGGTCGCTGACCACGGTTTCCTCCTTGGTGATGCGCTTCACCTGATCGCTGAAGTCCTCGGCAACGCTCATCTTCTTGCGGTGGCCGAAGGCGTCGGGCTCGCCATACTCGCGCACCTCATATCACTCCCATTCGGCCCCTTCACTGAGCACGAAGAGGCTGTAGTTGCTGGGCGTGGCGCGTTTGTCGGTGAGCAGGAGTTCGATCATCTTCCCGAGGTTGAACTTGTACTCGGGGATAGCGCAGCGGATGGAGGTGACATAGGCGGTGTAGAGGGCGGTGTATCCGGCATCACGGCCGAAGACGCGGAAGATGCCGATGCGCTCGTGCGAGCCGACGGTGGAGCGCTGGCGTTCGATGGCGTCCATGGCGCGGGTAATGGCGGTGGAAAAGCCGATGCAATATTCCGTATTGCGGACATCGTTGTCCATTGTTTTGGGAATGGCCAGCACTTTCACGCCGATTTTGTCGAGTTTCGCCGCATAGCTGAGCGTGTCGTCGCCGCCGATGGCGATGAGGAAGTCGACATCGAGGCTCTCGAGGTTCTGCAAGACCCGCGAGGTCACGTCATAGACTGTCGACTTCGCGCCGTCTCTGGCGATCTTTTCCTTGGCGGGAAAGCTCGAGGGATCGAGCCCCGGGGGCACTCTCTTCATCTGCGAGGGATTGGTGCGGGTAGTGTGAAGGAACGTGCCGCCGGTACGGTCGATGGTGCGCGTGTTGTCGCGGTTCAGCGGCAGAATGTAACGCTCCCTGCTTGCCGGATCCTCGAGATGCACGTGAGTGAGGCCTTCCCATCCGCGGCGGATTCCAATCACGTCGCAGCCGATCTCGCTGCCGCGGTAGACGATGCTCTTGATGACAGAGTTCAGGCCGGGTACGTCCCCGCCTCCCGTGAGAATGCCAATACGCTTAT
>JADLBG010000846.1 GCA_020847895.1 Bryobacterales bacterium | reverse complement strand
GGGGCTCAATATCCCGGAAGTGAACGCGTCGCCGTCGACGTATTTCACCTATCGCGAGGAAGGCAGGGTGTTCGAGAACCTGGGCTTGTGGCGGCATGATTCGGTGAGCGTGACGGGGGTTGCGGAGCCGGAGCAGGTGGATGCGCTGTTCGTGACGGAGGGGACTCTGCCGGCGCTGGGCGTTCCGCCGGTGAAGGGGAGGTGGTTCTCGGAGAAAGAGGACATGCCGGGGACCGCGGGGACGGTAATGCTGTCGTACGGGTACTGGCAGCGGCGGTTCGGCGGGGACGCGGGGGCGATCGGGAAGCGGCTGATGGTGGATGGGGAAGCGCGGGAGGTGATCGGGATCATGCCGCAAAGCTTCCGCTTCATGAATTCGCGGGCGGCGTTGATTTTTCCGTTTCAACTGGACCGCAACAAGGCGTTCGTTGGGAACTTCAGCTACCAGTGCCTGGCGCGGCTGAAGCCCGGAGTGACGATTGCGCAGGCGAACGCGGACGTGGCGCGGATGCTGCCGATGATGCTGAGGAAGTTCAAGCCGGCTCCGGGGATGAGCAACAAGATGATCGAGGATGCCCGGGTGGGGCCGAACGTACGGCCGTTGAAGCGCGACGTGGTCGGCAACATCGGAGATGTGTTGTGGGTGTTGATGGGGACGGTGGGGATAGTGCTGTTCATCGCGTGCGCGAATGTGGCGAACCTGCTGCTGGTACGGGCGGAGGGGAGACAACAGGAACTGGCGATCCGCGCGGCGTTGGGAGCAGGCTGGGCGCGGATTGCGCGGGAGATCCTGCTCGAGAGCGTGACACTGGGCGTGCTTGGCGGAGCGCTGGGGCTGGCGCTGGCGAATTGGGCGATCCAACTGCTGGCGGCGATTGGGCCTGTGAATCTGCCGCGGTTGGACGAGATCGCGATTGACGGGAAGGTGATGGTGTTCACCGGGGGAATTGCGCTAGCGGCGAGTCTGTTGGCGGGATTGCTTCCGGTGATCAAGCACGCGGGTCCGAGCGTGGAGACGGCGCTGCGGCAGGGCGGCAGGGGATCGAGCGGCGGGCGCGAGCGGCATAGGGCGCGGAACGTGCTGGTGGTGTCGCAGGTGGCGCTGGCGCTGGTGCTGTTGATCAGTTCGGGGCTGATGATTCGGACTGTGCGCGCATTGAAGGATGTGCAGCCGGGGTTTACAGCGCCGGAGCAGATTTTTACGCTGCGTCTGTCCATTCCGGAAACGATGATCGCGAAGCCGGAGCAGGTGGCGCGAATGGACGAGGATATCGCGCGCAAGCTGGCGTCGATTCCGGGTGTACAGCGGGTGGGGCTTTCGAATTCCATCACCATGGACGGGCACACGGACAACGATCCGATATTCGCGGAGGGGAGGGTCTATTCGGAATCGCAGATACCTCCCCTGAGACGGTTCAAGTTTATCGGGCCGGGGTATTTCGGGACGATGGGGAATCCGCTGCTGGCAGGGCGTGATGTGACGTGGACGGACATATACGAGAAGCGGAACGTGGTGGTGGTGTCGGAGAACACGGCGCGGGAATTATGGGGAGGGCCGGCGGGGGCATTGGGCAAGCGGGTGCGAGAGAACCCCAAGGCACCGTGGCGCGAGGTGGTGGGAGTGGTGGGGAATGAGCGCGACAACGGGGCGCAGGAGAAGGCTCCGACGATGGTTTACTGGCCGATGATAATCCCGGACTTCTGGGACACGCCGGTGATCGTGCAGCGGACGATGGCGTTCGCGATCCGCGGCAGCCGGGCTGGGACGGCGGCGTTCCGGAAGGAAGTGGAACAGGCGGTGTGGAGCGTGAATGGGAACCTGCCTATTGCCGATGCGCGGACGGTGAAGGAGATTTTTGACCGGTCGATGGCGCGGGCGTCGTTCACGCTGGTGATGCTGGCGATCGCGGGGAGCATGGCGCTGTTGCTGGGGCTGATCGGGATCTACGGCGTGATCTCGTACGCAGTGTCGCAGCGGACACGGGAGATTGGGATCCGGATGGCGTTGGGGGCGCAGAAGGAGACGGTGATGCGGATGTTTCTGCGGAGCGGATTTACGCTGACGGCGATCGGTGTGGTGTGCGGGTTGACGGTGGCGGCGCCGCTGACGAGGCTGATGGCGGCGTTGTTGTTCGAGGTGAGCCCACTCGATCCGGTGACGTATGGGGCGGTGTCGCTGGTGTTGATGGGGGCGGCGCTGGCGGCGAGTTATGTGCCGGCAAGGCGGGCGACGGGAGTTGAGCCGGTGGAGGCGCTGCGGATGGAGTGAGAAGCGCGATTCGAAGCTAGAATGGACGCATGCGCGCCCTAGTGCTGTTGTGTTGTTTTGCAGCCGCGATTCCGGCGCAGGCTCCACAGCCCGCCGTTCCACCTGTTCCTGATGCGCTCCGGCAGTATTTCGACCTCAGCCCGGACCAGGTGGATGCGCTTGCGAGGCTGAATGACGGGTTTGACCATGCAGCCTACCCGCTGCGGCAGCGGATGGCGCAGCTAGAGCAGGAGATTGCTTCGTTGACCGCCGAGGCGGTACCAGATCCGATGGCGCTTGGTGTGCGATATGCGGAGATGGAAGCGATTCGGCGCCAGTTGAAGGATAACCTGGGCAAGCTGCGAGCCGATGCGCGGGGAACAATGACGGATGAGCAGCGCGCCAGGCTCGACAGGCTGGACGAAGCGGTGAGGCTGCAGTCGGTGATCACGCAGGCGGGTTGCTTCCGCTTGCTCCTCACGTCGCCGGCGGATTCCTCGCCGGCGTGCGCGGAGTTGCGGAAAGAGCCGTAGCGGTTCAGAGGATGCGGATGACGCCTGTGCGGACGTTGGACGGCCCGGTGGCGGTAATGGTAACAGTGGTTCCCGAAGCGGCGGGGTTGATGACCACAGAGAAGGGAGGCGCAGCCTGGGAGCCCGCGGGAATGATGACGGTGGCGGGCATGGTGGTGATGGCAGGATTGCTACTCGAGAGGTTGACTGTGATTCCGCCGGCGCCGGCGATGGCCTGAGAGGAGACGGTGGCCGTGAAGGCTCCGGGCACGCCGGGCGTGGGCGCCAAGACGATTTTAGAGAGCTCATCAGACTTGAGCGTGACGCTCCGCATGAGAATGTTATCGACCATCACGCCGCAGGTACGGGCGCCGGGACGCGCATCGGTGCAGATGCCGCCGCTATCCTGGGTATATTCCCAGCGGAGTTGAACAGTGCTTCCCTGCATGCCGGGAAGACGCATTTGAACGTGCTGGAACCCGCTGGGGCCTGCGCCGCTGCCGCCCGCCCATACCGACATATCTTCAAAGTAGGGCGAGCTGCCTCGTGGCAGGTGCTTGGGGAAATGCTGGATGCCGCCGGTGGTGAATTCGCCGGCAAAGGCTTCGGCGAGGACGGAGCGCAGCGTCCGGCCGGCGGTTTGGTCGGTGATGCGGAGCGTAAAGCCATCGAAGGCGAGGTAGCGGAAGTCCGGGGCGTCCTCGGTGTCATAGCAGACATCGAAATCGAGGGTGACGTAGCCGGCACTGGCTGGAACCGCGATGAGGGGCGAGAAGACTCGTTCGAAGCGCGTCGGATTGGCGGCATCGTTGGCGTTCACGTGGAAGAGGGCGTTCGAAGCGGTGCTACAGAAAGTGTTGTTCGTCGTCCAGGGAACGGTATTGGTTCCGCCGCCGTGCGAAGGTGACCAGCCGGCGGGGAGGGATCCCGCTGAGACTCCGTTGAAATTTTCCGAGAGAAGGGTGGAGGGAACGGGCGTCCCCGTGTCCTTGTAGAAAGCAATGGAAGTTGGGGACTGGGCGGTGGTGATATTGAGGATGAACTCGATGCGGGCGCCCGGGACGAATGATGGGGAGAGGAGGAAGACGAAGTCGGCGCTGTTGTTTTGGGTGGCTCCGGGAGCGATGTTCGGATAGGAAGAAGTAGAGCGGAGGATAGTGACGCCAGTGGTTGAAGTGGTGAGAGTGGCGCTGACGGAAGTATAGGTGGGAGGAGCGAGGGCGGCATTGGTTACGGAGTTTCGCAGGGGGAGCGTCATGCGCACCATGTCTCCAGCGTCGATGAGGCCATTTCCGCCGCTGTCGATGATGGAGACGGAGCCGAGATCGAGAGATGCGCGGGCCGCTGTGAGTTTCTTGAAGCGCACCTCTGGGGTGGTCATGCTGGCGCTGGGCTGCCCGTCAGTGTAGGGTATGCTTTCGCGAGTTCCGGCGAAGGCGGCATAGAAGGCGCCAAGGCGCGCGTCGGCTCCGTTATAGTCGCCCAAGTTCGGCTGGCTAGTGTCGTTGCCGTAGCCGGCATGGAAGGCGCGGTCGCAACCGTTCGTGGCTCCGGTTCCGGCGATGGGCGGGGCGCAGAGAGCGGTGGGCGAAGACCAGGTGACACCGCCGTTGTCGGAGTAGAGCCAGGTGAGTTGCGTGAGATCGCCGCTGGAGGCCACACCCTGGTCGAAGAAGAAGACGGAAACGCGGCCAGTAGTTTTGTCGACGGTGACGTATGGGAACCACTGCGGGCGGTCGACGCCTGGGCGGCTGCTCAGAGTAACGGGCGCGGAAAACGATATACCGCCGTTCGTACTGCGTTGAAACACGACATCGGCACCGTCCGCGCTGTTGTTATCGGCATAGGCGATGTAGATGCTGCCATTGTTTGGGCCGCCGGAGTTGTCGACGGCAATGCCTGGGAAGCTGTGAGTACGATCATTGCCGAGGATGTAGTCGGGAGGGTAATAGTCGGAGGATCGCAGGTTGCTGACCGGTCCCCAGGTAACCCCATTATCGGCGGAGACGGCAAAGCCGATGTTATTCATGGAAAAGCCGCTATAAGGCGTGCCCAAGGTTGCGGAGTAGCGGCCGAAGGTGAGGTAGGCGTTGTTGGAGCCACCGCCGGCGAAACGAGGCGCGGCACCCTGGTCGTAATAGCCCGAAGCTGAGGTAGAAACGATGACACCGGAGGACCAGCTTGGGCTGGCGCCGAAGAGATTGTCGGAAAAGGAGGTACGGATTTCGCGCTGGGTACTGAAATTGGACCATGCCATGAGGATGCGGCCGGTATCGGGGTCAACGTCAATGAATTCCTTGTCGGCGGCGTCGGCCGCGTTGCAGGGATATGCCGAGGGGCAGCCCGAGCCACTGGTTCCCCCGTTGGGATTCGTGGCCGCGGTCACTTCGATGGGATTGGACCAGGTGACGCCGCAGTCGGTGGAGACATTGACAGCCATGGTTTGGGCGGTTCCGGTAATGGTTCCGGTGGCCGGAAAGCGCTTCAGCATGATGGAGGAGTAGACGAACTGACAACCGGCTCCGCCGGGGACCCATTTGACGTCGGGGTCACCGAAGAGTTGCGGCACAGTGCCGCCGGCGAAGGTCTCAGTGGGGCCGGCAGGAAGCTGCCCGCCGTCTGTGAAGGTGATGCCGCCGTCGTGAGAATAGGCGAATCCGGAGAGGCGAGGGGGGTTCAGTGCAAATCCCCTCGCGTCATTAAAACCCACGACGATGTTCATGCCCGTGGCGTCGATCGCAACGGAGACCTCCGAGTTGAACCCACCGCCGGGAAAGGTGAAGTCGGGGTCATTGATGCAATCGTCACAGTCTTCGGCGGGGCCGGGGGAACCCACATTCTGGGACCCTTGTTGGAGGGAACCCGTGCCTTGGGCCGACAGGCGGGCCAGCCTGCCCATTCCCGAGAGCTGATTATTTGGACTTGGCTTGGGCTTTGTGGACTGGGCGGAGGCTCCGGCCGTGAACAAGAGGAGGCAGGCAACGAGGGTGGGAGCCGGGGCGCGAGGATAGCGGCTCCAGACCCAGCGGCCGGTAAGAACCGCGATGCCGAGCAGCAGGAAGGCCGCGGTGGAAGGCTCGGGAATATCAGTGTTAGCGTTCAGATCTACTTCGAACACCGCCGCCGATCCGCCGTTATCGTTCAGATTCAACTGTCCAGTGATGTTGAGTGTTGGAGTGGAGGCGAAATAGAGAATGCCCGCGGCTGTAGCCGGCGGTGGAAACGTGCCGCTTGCGGAGGCAGCGTTGGCGTTGATCTGGTAATCGGCGACGGCGGGGCCCAAGCCTCCAGGGTCGTCCACGAAGGCGCCGAGGATGGCATAGCCGAGGTTGTGAATGTCGCCGGTGAGAGCCGTGGCCGTGATAGAGAAGTTAATCTGGTTGGCCAGGAATGAGCCGAAGTTACTGGTCTGAAAATCGGGCAGGAGGATTTTATAACTTGCGTTTTCCGCTCCGCTGCTGAAACTGGAGGCGTTGACGGTATAACTTCCTCCGTTATCGTCTGTCAGGATCAAAGATCCCCAGGAGATGATTCCGGCTTGGGCCGAAGGGTCCAAGATAAGAAGCAGAAGTGATAATAGGGTCAAGCCGCGTAACATTGACACTTCCTCCGTAGTACTAGAGCAGCGAATGATCATTATAGGGAAAGGGTCGTTGTACTACAAGATGGGAGTTTACAATTCCTGCAAAAAATTACTCGTTTGTAAACGAGGTTCGAGGTTCTAGTACTCTCTTGTGCGCCGTCTATTTCTCCAGCCGGTAGTTCACGGTGATGGTAGTGACGACTTCGACGGGCTTCCCGTTGAGTAGGGTCGGCTGGTATCTCCATTGCTTCACGGCGTCCATGGCGGCTTTTGTCAATTCCGGATGAACCAGTGAATTGAGGCTGCGCAGGCTGAGGAGGCTTCCGTCCACGGAGATGACACCTTCGAGAAGGACCGTGCCTTCGATCCCCTGCTGTTGCAGGGTTTCGGGATAGGCAGGTTTCGCCATATAGAGGAGTTTGGTGGCCTGGACGTTGCCTCCCACGCGGATGCGATGAGGCGAACCGGAGGCAAGCGGCGGAGGCGGGGTGGATCCCTTTCCCACCACTTCCACTGTCTCCTGGATGCGTCCGATTTCGAGCGTCAAGTCGAGTTGGCGCGCTTCGCCGGCTTTGAGTTGCAGATCCTTGCGGGAGAGCAGGGCGAAGCCCGGTTTGCGAACTTCCACGGTATAGGATCCGGCAGGCAGCATCACGAAGGCATAGGCGCCATCCTCACCGCCGCGGGTGATCTCCTTGCGCTGGCCGCCGGCGAGGGCCACGGTCACCACGGCCTTCGGCACGGCGGCTCCACTGGCATCGAGCACAGCGCCGTAGAGTTTTCCGTAGTCCGCCTGCGCCTGAATCTTGACGACGACGAGGGCGGCAACAGCGAGGGCAGAGAAGAATGCGAAGGCGGCTTTCCTGACGCGGCGGGGATTTTGGCGCGAGACGGATGGGTTGAGGGCGGCGCGGATACGGGTTTCGAGGTGGGAGGCCTGCGCCATGGGTACGGCCGATGCGGGAACGGGGCGGGCGCTTCCGGCGGCGGCGATGTCGAGGAGGTGCGTCGCATAGCCGGCGGGTTCCACGCCGAGGGTCAGCACGGTATCGTCACATGCTTTTTCGCGTTCGCGGCGCATGGCGGAGACGGCGGTCCAGGCGAGCGGATGGAACCAATAGACCGCGCGGGCAACTCCGGCCAACAACTGGGTGAGGAAATCGAAGCGGCGTACGTGGGCCAGTTCGTGGATGAGGACGACGCGCATTCTGTCCGTAGTCCATTCGGATGCGGATTCGGGCAGCAGGATGACCGGGTGGAAGACGCCCCAGGTCATGGGCAGGGAGACGCGGGAGTTCGTGTAGACGCGCACTCCGGGGCGCAGGCCGAGGATACCGGCAAGGCGCGGCAGGAGGGCCTCCGCGGCCGCGGCGGGCACGCGCCGCTGTCTGTAAGAGGCAAGCAGGAGGAGACCGGCCATCTGCCAGGTGATGATGGCGAGGAAGCCCGCGGCCCACAGCGGGGCCGCGTAATCACTCCAACCGCGGCTTGTCTCGACTGTTTGCACGGGAGGGGCCTGCGTGGCTGGTTGAACAATGGACGCTTCCAGCACGACCATCGGCGGGGTGCTCCGTTCGAGCGCGGGGAGCATGAGGAGGGAAACGGCGGCAGCGGTCCACAGCAGGTGGCGTTCCGCCGCCGAGCGCCGGCGCAGCAACATGGCGAGGGCGTGAGCCAGCACAAGAACGACACTGGCTTTCCAGGCCAGGGAACCGAGGAGGGCAAGCGAGGGCAACATGGTTCAATCTCCTTTTTTGCGGGCTTTTTCAATGAGCATCCCGAGACGGGCGAGTTCTTCGGAGGAGAGTTTGGCGGAAGGGCCATCGAGCAAAGCGGCGACGGCCTGCTCGACGGAGCCTTCGAAGAATGTTTCGAGCAGGTGGCGGATGGCGGTGCGCCTTGCCTTGTCGCGCGCAACCACGGGGAGGAAGACATAGCGGAGGTTTGACTCTTCGTGGCGGATGTGTCCTTTTTCCTCGAGGATGCGGAGCATGGCGCGGACTGCGGAGTAACTGGGGGGATCGGGGAGATTTTGGAGGACTTCGGCGGCGGTGGCGCGGCCGAGTTTGTAGAGGATATCCATGATCTGGCGTTCGCGGCGGCTGAGAGAGGGGGGCATGGCCATATGCTAAATTTCCAGCACTTCGCTATGAAATTAGCATGTTCGGGTTCTCCCGTCAAGAGAAATCTTACGGCCGGCGGAATGAGGGGAGAGGGTGCGTGGGGAGGCTGACGGCGATGGAGACCAAGGCGAGGTCCATCAACGCGCGGAAGAGGAAGAGATGGCGGGTGGTCTCCTGGCAATCGGCGAGAGCGCCGAGGAAGAACTCGATTGCCGCCATCGCCACAAGCGCTGCCATGGCAGAGGCGGCGGGGCTTGGGCGGGCGCACCAGAACGCGGCGGCGGCAACGGCAACGAGGTATGCCGCGTAGATCCAGGGGCGATCTGTGAATGCTGTTGCGCGCAGATTGCTGACTACGGCAAAGGCGCGGCTCCGGGATTGAGGCGGGAGGCCGGTCTCCATTGTGAAATTCCCTCGTGACGGGGGGCGCTCCTTAGCGGATTCGGCGAGGGCATTCCTGACCATAAGGACAGCGGCCTCGGGATGGCGCAGGTAGTAGGCGAGCAAACGGGCGTGGGTGACGGAACGGTGGACCTGTTCACGATACACGGGGTCGTTCACGCCGGATTGCAGGGCGAAGGCACTCTGTCCGGAGAGTTTTTCCATCTGGCGGGGAAGGCCGAATTCCGTGAGCACGTCAGCGGGATGGGGCGAATTGGGGAGCAGACCGGTGAAGAGGACATTGTAGGCGGCGTAAGTGCCGTAGCTTTCCGGCACGTGCTGGAACATGCCGGCGACGGCAAGCAGATAGACAGCGGCGATTCCGGCAAAGACGCGGGAAATTGCGCGCTGCAGGCGGGTGTCCAAAAGGAACAGCGCGAGGACGGCAGGAAGGAGGATGGTGTGCTGAAGCTTCGAGGTGAGGAAGAGAAAGAGAGTTGCCATGAGCCCCCATGTGTTCCAGAGGCTGCTGCCTTCGCCGCAGGTCAGGCGCGCATAGAACGCCACAGATAATAAAAGGAACAGAAGAGAGGCGGCATCCATATAGAAGGAGTTGTAGACGGAGAAATAGGCCACGTCACAGAACACGGCGAAGATAGCGGCCCATGCGGTGAGGGCGCGCCATCCCGGCAGGCGGGCAACGAGGGGGGCCACCAGCCACACGGCGCAAAGGAAGAGGAGCATGTGGGTGAGCCCGGTCCAGCGAAGGTCGTACGAGCCGTTGCAGAAAAGGCGGGAGAGGGCATAGCCTGGGGCGATCAGCAGCCATTCGGAGGTGATCAGTCGCACGGCGGGCGGCGCGGAGGGCTGGTAGCGCCACTGGGGGACGATGTAATCGAAGTAGACGTGCCTGCCATTGGAAGGCTCGAGTTGAAAGGGGCGGGTGACATTGACGAAGTCCCCGTTATCGGCCAGTCCCACCATGGGCTTCACGAGGAGTTGGGAAGCAAGGATGACGGCAGCAATCAGGACCGGCAGAAACGTAGCGGCGCGGATCCGCGCCGGGGCAATCGGCATCGAAGTCCACGATAGCATTCATGGAGGTTGTCTCACCTGCTGAAACTCCACCCAGCAGCGCCCTGTAATAATATGTAGACAACTTTCAAATCTGACTGGGAGGAGCGTAACTCCATGATCCGCCTTGATGCTGACCGCTCCGTGGAATTCTGCGACGGTTTCCGGCGCCGCGATTTCCTGCACGCCGGCTCGTTATCTGCCCTCGGGCTCGGCTTGACGCAGTTCTTCGGGTTGAAGGCCTATGGGGCCGTCGACCGGAATAAAGACGCGAACTGCATCATGCTGATGCTGGTGGGCGGCCCCTCGCAACTCGATACATGGGACATGAAGATGAATGCCCCGGCTGAAATTCGCGGCCCGTACAAGGCGATCAAGACCAACGTACCGGGCATTGAGATTTCAGAAAACTTTCCGCGCATGGCGAAGCAGGCCGACAAGTACGCGATTCTTCGCAGCATGTATCACACGGCGGCGGCGGTGCATGATACGGGGCATCAGATGATGCAGACGGGGCGCCTGTTTCAGGGCGGGGTGGAATATCCGCATGTCGGCTGCGTGCTGTCGAAGCTGAGAGGGCCCAAGGGCGATGTGCCGCCGCATGTACTGCTGCCGCGGCCGATCGGCAACACGGGGGGGAACATGCCGCATGGGCAGAACGCCGGGTTCCTGGGAAAGACGTTCGACCCGTTCGTGCTGAATGCCGACCCGTCGGATCCGAACTTCCGGGTTCCGGACATGCTGCCGCCGGACTATCTTACCTCGCTGAGAGTCGACCGCCGGAGGAACTGGCGGGAGATGGTGGACCGCTCGGTGAGCAAGTTCGAGACTTCGCAGGATGCGCGGCTGCTTGATGCGACGTTCCAGCAGGCGTACACGCTGATGTCTTCGGAAAAGGCGCGGGCGGCGTTCGAACTGCACCGTGAGCCGGAGAAAGTGAGAGAGAAATACGGGATGAACCGCTTCGGGCAGAGCTGTCTGCTGGCGCGGCGGCTGATTGAAGCCGGGGTACGGTTTGTCACGGTGAACATGTTCGAAACGGTGTTTGACGAGATCACGTGGGACATCCACGGATCGAAGCCGTTCAGCCCGATCTCGTGTTACCGGGACCTGGTGGGACCGATGTTCGACATGGCGTACTCGAGCCTGCTCGAGGAACTCAGTGAGCGAGGACTGCTGGGGAACACGATGGTGGCGGCGTTCGGGGAATTCGGACGGACGCCGAAGGTGAACCCGGCGGGCGGACGGGATCACTGGCCGCAATGCTGGTCGATTCTGATGGCGGGCGGGGGAGTGAAGGGAGGCCAGGTGGTGGGCGCATCCGATGAACTCGGCGCCATGCCGAAGGATCGTCCCACGTCGCCGGGTGAAGTGGCGGCAACGATTTATCATTCTCTGGGTGTCGATCTCGAAACCGAGCTACCCGGGGCGCAAGGGAGGCCGATACCGGTGGTGGATCGCGGCATGCACCCCATCAAGGAGTTGTTCTCATGAGGCTGGCAGTAGTTTTCGCACTCGCCTCGTCGCTCTATGCCGAAACCACGCTGAAAGTAACGCCATCCGAAGCGACACTGCCGACGGTGGAATCGCGCGAGCAGTTTCTGGCCGAGGGGACCACGAACGGTTTTCAAGAGGACCTGACGAGGACGGCGCAGTGGACGTCGTCGAACCCGAAGGTGGCGGTGGTGGACGCCGGGAAGGTGAAACCGGCGGGAGACGGGGAGGCTGTGATCACGGCCACGGTGAACGGGCAGAAGGCGAGTGCCACGGTTCGGGTGAAAAATTTCACGCAGCCGTTCACGTGGAGTTTTCGCAACCACGTCATTCCAGTGCTGACGAAGATCGGGTGCAATTCGGGCGCCTGCCACGGAGCGCTGGCCGGGAAGAACGGATTCAAGCTGACGCTGCGTGGTTATGACCCGGACGTGGATTACGATACGCTGACTCGCCAATCCATTGGACGGCGCGTTTCGCTGGCCAATCCGGAGGGCAGCCTGATGCTGCTGAAGCCGAGTTTCGGGGTTCCGCACGGCGGGGGACAGCGTTTCAAGAAAGACTCGCTGGAATACCGTGTGATTGAACAGTGGATCGCCGCAGGGGCTCCGCCCCCGTCGACCAAAGATGCGCAGGTGGTGGGGCTTGAATCGTTCCCCAAGACGGCGACTTTGAAGCCGGGCCAGGAGCAGCAGATCGTGGTGCGGGCGAAGTATTCGGACGGCCGGGTGGAGGACGTGACGCGGTGGGTGAAGTTCAGTTCGAACAATGAAGGCGTGGCGCTGGTGGATGACTACGGCAAGGTGAAGATGACGGGGAACGGCGAAGCCGCGGTCACGCTGTGGTATTCGAGCCGCATCATCTATTCGCGTTTTGTTTCGCCGTATCCGAACCAGGTGAGCGAGGCGGATTACCAGCGTCTGCCGCGGCACAACTACATTGACGATCATGTGCTGGCGAAACTGAAGAGCCTGAACCTGGCTCCTTCGGCGCAGGCGGATGACGCCACGTTCCTGCGGCGCGCGTTCCTTGATTCGACAGGCACGCTGCCCACGGCGGTGGAGGCGGAGCAGTTTCTGGCGGACAAATCGCCGGACAAGCGGGCGAAGATGATCGACCAGTTGCTGAACCGGGACGAGTACGTGGATTACTGGGCGTACAAATGGAGCGACCTGTTGCTGGTGTCGAGCCGGCGGCTGCGTTCGAACGCCATGTGGGCGTTCTACAACTGGATTCGGGATTCGGTGAAGGAGGACAAGCCCTGGAACCGGTTCGCGCTCGATATCTTCACGGGCTCCGGCAGTACGCGGGAGAACGGAGCGCTGAATTATTTCTTTCTGCACAAGGACCCGATTGATTTGAGCGAGAACGCGACACAGGCGTTCATGGGGCAGCGGCTGACGTGCGCGCGCTGCCACAACCACCCTCTGGAGAAATGGACGCAGAAGCAGTATTACCAGTTCGCGAACCTTTTTTCGAGGGTGGGGATCAAGAACGGGAGCGAGCCTGGAGACGTGGTGGTGTTCGCCAAGACTTCGGGCAACATCAACTATCCGAAGCTGCTGCGCCCGCTGCCTCCAGCTCCGTTGGATGGAAAGCCGCTGTCGCTTGATTCGACGGAGGACCGGCGGCTGCCGTTCGCGAAGTGGCTGACCTCGCCGAAGAATCCGTACTTCGCGCGGGCGATTGTGAACCGGGTGTGGGCAAATTTCATGGGGCGCGGGTTGATTGATCCGGTGGATGACGTACGGGAGGCGAATGCGGCATCGAATGAAGAGCTGCTGAGCGCATTGACCGAGGATTTCGTAGCGCACAACTACGACATCAAGTACCTGATACGGACGATCATGAATTCGGCGGCGTACCAGCTATCTTCGGATGCGAACGCCACGAACCAGTACGACAACATTTTCTATTCGAAGTACATCGTGAAGCGGCTGCCGGCGGAGGTGATTCTGGATGCGATGTCGCAGGTGACGGGCGTGCCGACGGCGTTTCAGGGCTATCCCTCGGGCACGCGGGCGCTGCAATTGCCGGATGTGCAGGTGAATTCGGAATTCCTGTCGGTGTTCGGGAGGCCGAAGCGGGTGATTTGCGACGCCTCGGAGCGGTCTTCCGATCCGAGCATCGGGCAGGCGCTGCACATAATCAACGGCGATACATTGAACAAGAAGCTGAGCGCTCCGGATGGGACGATCGCGCTGTTCGTGAAGCTGGGGATTTCGGACGCACGGATTCTGGAGCATCTGTATCTTTCCGCGCTTGGCCGCTATCCAACGGCTGCGGAGCGGCAATCGGAACTGGCGAACCTTGCCAAGGCGGAAAATGTACCGGGCCCGGCGGAAGCGACGAAGGAAGCGCGGCGCCAGGCCCTCGAAGACATGCTGTGGGCGCTGGTCACCAGCAAGGAATTCCTATTCAACTATTGACAGCCATGAAACGCCTCTGTTTTCTCACGCTATTGGTTCTTGCTCCACTCGCCGCGGAAGCCAAGCCGAAGGCGCAGATCTTTTCGCTGGCTTTCCGGCCGGACGGGAAGATGCTGGCCCTGGGGGGCTATCAGGAGGTCCGGCTTACGGATCCGGCAAGCGGGAACGTGCTGGCTACTTTGCCGGGAGAGGCGGAGACAGTCCGCGCCCTCGCGTTTTCGGCGGATGGCAAGCGGCTTGCGGCCGCCGGAGGGTTGCCGGCGCGCAAGGGCGAGGTGAAGATCTGGGACGTGGATGCGAAGAGCGTGGCGGCGACGATTACAGGCCACCACGATTGCATTTATGCCGTGGCCTTCTCACCGGACGGCAAGACGGTGGCGACTTCGAGCTACGACAAGTTGATCAAGCTGTGGGACGCATCGACGGGCAAGGAGATTCGCACGCTCAAGGACCACATCGACGCGGTCTACGCGCTTGCATTCACGCCGGACGGGAAGCGGTTGGTTTCCGGGGCGGCTGACCGGACGGTGAAGGTGTGGAATCCGGAGACCGGGGAGCGGTTGTACACATTCGGCGAGCCATTGGACGGGATCAACGCGATTGCGCTGGACCCCACGGGGAAGATGGTTGCGGCCGGCGGGTTGGACAAGACGATCCGCATCTGGTCGCTGGGCGATAAGGACGGCGAATTGCGGCAATCGCTCATCGCACATGAGGACGCGATTTTGCAGTTGGCCTGGTCGCCGGATGGGAAGATGATCGTTTCGGCTTCGGCTGACGGGGTGATCAAGTTTTTCGACGCCAAGGACCTCACCGAACGGAAATCCATTGCGAGCCAGCCGGATTGGGTGCTTGGCCTGCGTTTTTCACCGGACGGCAAACGCGTGGCCGCGGGCCGGTTCGACGGATCGCTCACCATTTATGACATGAGCCAGGTGATGGGCCCGGCCACAAAACAGGTTGCAGCGAGGTAGGCACACTATGAACCGCACGCGTCATCTACTTGTCCTGGTGCTTGCTCTGGCTACCGCCGCGGCGCAACAAGGGGAACATTCCACGGGTTCGCGCATCACGCCGCCCACCATCCGGTTGGTTTCTCCGGTAGGAGTGGCGCGCGGCACTACCGCGGAACTGACCATTGAAGGGTTGAACCTTACCCAAGCGAACGCGATCTATTTCAGTGATCCGGCGGTGAAGGGGAAGATTGTCCGCATCAAGGAATTGCCGGATCTTCCAGACATCCGGCTTGGCTCGAACGGGACGCCGTCGACCATCGATCTGGGCCCGTTGCCGCCGCGCAACCAGGTGACGGTGGAGGTGGAGATAGCTCCCGATGCGGATATCGGCAAGGTGAATTTTCGCCTGCTGACGCCGCTGGGCACGAGCCCTGAGGGGGCAATCCTGGTGGAGCCGTATTACGGGGAGAGCGCGGACAAGGAGCCGAATGATTCGCCGGAGACGGCCACCGAGACCTTCCCGCCGAGCATTCTTGCGGGCACGATCAGCAAGCCGGGCGACGTGGATTACTACAAGATCCAGGTGAAGGCGGGGGAAGAACTGGTTTTCGAGAACGGCGCCATGGAGATCGGGTCCACGCTGGAGCCGGTGGTGTCGATTCTGCGCGAGGATCACACGGTGGCGCGGCAGTATGGGCTGGAGAGCACGGCGAGCGCCGCGTTCTTCTCGCACAAGTTCGCGGCGGGCGGCACTTACTATGTGCGGGTGAGCGACTATCAACAGAGCGGGCGGGCGAGTAACTTCTACCGCTACAAGGTGGGTAAGTTTCCGGTGGTTTCGCGCGTCTATCCGCTGGGGCTGCGGCGCGGAGAGAGCCGCGACTTCAGTCTCTACGGTCCTGGAATCGGGGCGGACAAGATGACGGTGAAGGGCGTGCCGTCGATGGAGAACGAATCCGCGGTTATTTTGCGGGCGAAGACGGCGAACGGGAAAGCGTTCAACCGTATGGAACTGGCATTGGGAGACGAACCGGAGGTGGAGTCGGGAAAGAACACGACGCTCGAGGCGGCGCAACAGGTGACGCTGCCGCTGACTATCAACGGGCGCATTGCCAAGAACACCGCGAGTTACTTCCGGTTCGCGGCGAAGAAGGGGCAGAAGGTTGTGTTGGACGTGGACGCGCGGCGGCTCGGCTCCGATCTCGATTCAGAAATCGAAGTTCTGGACGCGAGCGGGAAGCCGATTGAGCGGGCGACGGTGCGCGCCGTGTGGGAGACGAACCTGACGCTGCGGGACCATGATTCGGCGCAACGCGGGATGCGAATTCTTTCGTGGAACTCGCTGGCAGTAGGGGATTACCTGCTGGTGGGAAGCGAGATTGTGCGCATTGAAGCGCTGCCGCGCGGTCCGGACGACGATTTCGTTGCGGAATCCTTTGGCGGGCAGCGGATTTCTTTTTTCGGCACGAGCGGGGAAGCGCATGCGATGGACCAGGCGGTGTACAAGGTGCAGATCCATCCGCCGGGGACGAAATTCACGCCGAACGGACTGCCGCTGGTGCATCTGTACTATCACAACGACGACGGCGGACCGGGCTGGGGGAAGGATTCGTACCTGCAATTTACTGCTCCGGCGGATGGCGAGTATGTGGTGAAGCTGAAGGACGTGCGCAATGAAGGCGGGGAGAGTTATGCGTACCGGCTGACAATTGCTCCGCCGAGGCCGGACTTCCGGTTGAGTGTGAATCCGCGGAACCCGAACGTGCCGCGCGGCGGGGTGGTTCCCGTGACGGTGACGGCATTCCGGACGGATGACTTCGAGGGACCGATTGACGTTGCGGTGAACAGTCTGCCCGCGGGAGTACACGCCACCAAGGGGGTGATCGGCAGGGAGCAGATCAGCACGACACTGCTGCTGAGCGCGGATGCGGACGCGAAGTTGGCGGAGGCGGCGCATTTCGAGATCACCGGGCGGGCACGGATTCACGGGAGAGAAGCGGCGCACGCGGCGAGCCCGGAGGACAAGTTGAAGCTGCTGGCGCTGATGCCGAAGCCGGACGTGCTGATGACATCGGAGACGAAAGAGGTGACGCTGGCGCCGGGCGGGAAGGCGGAAATCGAGATATCGGTTGCGCGGCAGCGGGATTACGGCGGCAGGGTGCCGGTGCAGGTGCTGAACCTGCCGCCGCGCGTGCACGTATTGAATGTCGGACTGAACGGGGTTCTGGTGGCGGAGGATGAAACGAAGCGCAGTTTCACGGTTGAGGCGCTTTCTTCGGCCGAGCCCGTGGATCAGATGATTTATGTTGCGGGGACGGTGGAAACGCGCTCGCCGCAGCAGAGTCTGTACGCGGCTCCGCAGGCGATTCACCTGGTGGTGAAGGCGAAGGCGACGCAGGCTGCGAACGGCAGAAAGCAGGCGCCGCCGGGGGCGGCGACACAGCGGTAGAAGAATACTTCAACGCCCCGGTCTCATTAGCGTACAGGCGAATCGCCTGCCCAAGCGTTTGCGAGATCTTTCGGACGCAGGGCGGGGAATACCTGTGACAGGCAAACGCCGGCTCACTGCAAGCCCCACAGCTTCGCCCGCACGTGGCGGAAGGTGAATCGGGCCGGGTTCACGGCGGTTGCTCCGGGGGAATCCACGGCGATGATTTTCGCGCTGACTGGTTCGTAGGCGGCGCGCGGGGCGATGGTTCCCTTGGCGACGAGGATGTGCTGGCGCCGCGGATAGATGCCGAGGCTGATGATCTGGTGCAGGCTGTTGGGACTGGCGCGGCGGGTGGTGAGGACGAGGAAGTTCTGGAGGTCGCGCGTGGAGCCTTCGGCCTCGATGACCGCCGTCAGCCCTTCGTTGAAGTAGCGGCCGCCGCCGTGGCGGATCTCGGTCTCCATGTAGCTTCCATCGTGCAGCGATTTCACACGGCCGCGGACGCGAACGGGCTTGCCGTGCATATTGTCGGTTTTACCGCCCACCTCCATGTCGAACGCTCCGCCGATGCCAGACTTTACCGCGGCCTGTACCGCGGCCGGATCGGCGATGGTCACCACCCAGCCAGTGGCCTTCTGTTTGAGGAATTCCGCGAGCAGGAAGGTGCTGTCGCCCGCGGAGCCGCCGCCGATGTTATCTCCGGTGTCCATGAGGGCGACGGGGAATTTGGTTGCGGCCATGGCTTCGCGCACGGCTCCGGCGGGATCGGGAATGCGCAGTACGATGCGGTTGCGCGTGGCCCAAAGCATGTCAGAGAGGCGCTGGGCTTCCTTTTGCGCCAGGGCGGGGTCGTTATCGGTGGCGACGACGACGCTGGGCCCCATGTAGGGCACATCGCCGTACTGATATCCACCGGAGACGCTCACGGCGAGAATCTTCGGATTTTTTTCGAGGGCCATGCTTTCGCGGGTGATGGGAAGGAGCGGTTCGGCGTAGGTGTTCTGGAAGATGATGTTGTAGACCATGGGCGGCTTGACGACGGTCTGCACCGGCTTCACCTGGCCGCGGAGGACTTTGCCCATGATCCGCGCGGCCTGCATGCCGCGGTCCTTGGTGTCGAGATGGGGGTTCTGTTTGTAGGTGATGAGGACGGTAGAAAGCTTGACGATTTCCGGGGACACGTTGGCGTGGAAGTCGTGGGTGACGATGATGGGAAAGTTTGGACCGAAGAGCTTACGCAGGCGGCGGACGGTCTCCTCGTCGCCGTGCGGATAGCCATCCACCACCATGGCGCCATGCAGCGCGAGTAACAAGCCGTCGATCTTGCCGGCGCTCCTGATCTTATTTTCGAGGCGCGAGTAGATGGTGTTGTAGGTTTCGGTGGTGAGGGGGCCCTTCGGCGTGGCGTTAGCGTGGAGGGTGGGGATGACGTCAAAGCCCGCCTCTTTTGCGCCGGCGATGAAGCCGCTGACTTCACTGCTCGACTTGGACCACAGGGCGAGGAGATCTTCCGCGCCTCCGGCTTCCTGAATGTTGTAATCGGCGAGCGTGGTGTGCGCGGGATTGAACGAGTTCGATTCGTGCATGAAGCCGCCAATCGCGACCCGGAATTTCTTGGTTTGGGGGAACGCGGGAAGAGCCGCGAGCAGGAACAGTGTCAGCCATCGGAACATGGACCTACTTTACACCGCGGCGCCTCTTGCGTGGATTCTTCCTTGCCGGTTGCGCGGCCTCCGCTATGGGAGGGCCGGGTTTGATGATTTGCAGGCATATCCGCCATGCTACAATTCCACCGTGTCGCGACCGCAAACGCAGCATGTCTACACGCGCGATCAGGTTTTGCGTGTCGCCTCGGTGTCGGAACGGCAGCTTCGGAACTGGGAGCGGGCGGCTCTCATCAGCAAGCGGGACGAGTACACTATCGCGGACCTGAAATCGCTCCAGACGTTAGCGAAACTGCGCGACGCGGGGCTTGGGCCAAAGCGCATCAGCGAAGTTTTCGGAGAGATCCGGAAGAAGCTGGAAGGGGTAACAGACCCGCTGACGCAGGTGACCGTGTTGCTGGAGCGCAAGAGCGTGCACGTCTTGGTGGACGGGCAGCGCATGGAGGCGAGTTCCGGCCAGTTTCTGTTCAACTTCGATCAGAAGGAGATCAGCCGGCTGCTGTCGTTCCCCGCGCACAGGAAGCAGGAGCAGGAGCAGGCGCGCGAGAAGAAGAAGATCGAGGAGGCGGCAGCCTGGTTTCAGCGCGCGCTCGAGATGGAGCAATCCGGCGTGGCGATGGACGAGGCCACGGCCGCCTATGAGAAGGCGATTGAGTTGGATCCGCGATGCATCGGGGCGCTGGTGAACCTGGGCACCATTTACTTTCATGAGCGCCAGTGGAAGCGCGCGGAGAGCTATTACAAGAAGGCGCTGGAGATTGAGCCCGATTACGCTCTGGGCCATTTCAATCTGGCGAACCTTTACGACGAGCGGGGCGACCTGGCGAACAGCTATTTGCACTACACGGCCGCGCTGCGTGTGGTGCCGAATTACGCCGATGCGCACTACAATCTCGCATTGTTGTGCCAGCGGACAGGGCAGGTGATGAAGGCGGTGCGGCACTGGCGCGCGTATCTGAAGCTGGATGCTTCGAGCAGTTGGGCGGACGTGGCGCGGCGGGAACTGGAGAAGCTCCGGGATGCGACTGTGGTGAGAGGGGATAGCGCCGGGGGCCGGGAGCATTCGCCGCGCGTTGTATCCTAAAAAGGTGACGCCGTCCCGCGCGTCACCAACATACGTCCTGATCATCCAAAGAGGTTTCATTTGAGCCGTATTTCTCTCGCGTTCCGGAGTCTGTTCAGTATTCTGTTCAGCGGCGAACTGCCGGCCGATGTGGCATCGGCATTCGGCTACGTCAAGCAGATGAAAGAAAAGCCCGCGCCGCCGGCGCCGCCCCCGGCCAAGCCGGGCGACGGAGCGCTTCAACTGCTCGGCATATTGCAGCGCGACGCGCGCCTGGTGGACTTCCTGATGGAGGATATTTCCACTTACGACGATGAACAGGTGGGCGCGGCGGTGCGATCGCTGCATGAGCAATCGAAGGCGGCGATGTCGCGCTACATCACGCTTGTTCCGGTGATTGACGGAGTGGAGGGGACGTTCACCAATGCGTCAGCGGCGGGGAGCGCACAGGCAGTGAAGTTCGTGGGCAATGTGCCCGCCGGACCACCGCCGAAGGGCGGCACGCTGCGGCATCGCGGCTGGAAGGCGCAGAAGGTGGATCTGCCGGCAATACCGGTAAAACAGGACGTGACGATTGTCGCCCCCGCGGAAATCGAAATCGAATAGCCAGCTCAGTCTTACGTTAATGCCCAATCGCTATGTGATCGGAATCGACCTCGGCACCACGAACTGCGGTGTCGCCTGGGCGGATGCGGGGAAGATGGATGACCCGCTGCATCTTCCCGAAGTACAGCTTTTCCCCATCAAGCAACTGACGAACCCCGGGGAAGTGCGGGAAGAGCCGCTGTTGCCGAGCGCTCTCTATTTGCCGGAGGCAAAGGATTTTCCGGAAGGGTCGCTGGAACTGCCCTGGGGGGCGGAGCCAGGGATGCTGGTGGGAGCGCTGGCCCAGAAGCGCGGCGTGGAGCGATCAAACCGGCTGGTGACTTCGGCCAAGTCGTGGCTTTCGCACAGCGCGGTGGACCGGACGGCGGCGATTCTGCCGCTGAACGCACCCGAGGGGACGCGGAAAGTGTCTCCGGTGGAGGCTTCGCGGCGGTACCTGGAGCATATTCGCAAGGCGTGGGACGATGTGAATCCGGAGGCTCCGTTTACGGAGCAGCAGGTGCTGGTGACGGTGCCCGCGTCGTTCGACGCGGTGGCGCGCGAGTTGACGCAGCGGGCGGCGGAGGAAGCGGGGTACGCTTCGGTGACGCTGCTCGAAGAGCCGCAGGCGGCTTTCTACGCGTGGCTGGAGCGGCATCCGGACTGGCGCGGGCGGGTGAAGGTGGGCGACCTGATCCTGGTGATCGACATCGGGGGCGGCACGACGGACTTCACGCTGATCGCCGTCACGGAGCGCGGCGGGGAGTTGAACCTGGAGCGCGTGGCGGTGGGGGATCACATTCTGCTTGGCGGCGACAATGTCGATCTGGCGCTGGCGCGCGTGGTGGAACAGCAACTTGCGGCGAAAGGCACGAAACTCGACATGATGCAGTTCCACGCGTTGTGGCAGCAGTGCCGCGTGGGCAAGGAAAAGCTGTTGGAGGAGGGCAACAAGGCGGCGGATCACGCGGTGACGATTCTGGGGCGCGGGACGGGACTGGTGGGGGGGACCATCAAGGCGAAGCTGGCGCGGGAGGATGTGGAGCGCACACTGCTGGAGGGATTCCTGCCGCGGGTGGGCAGCCACGACATGCCGCAGCGGCAGCGCCGGGTGGCGCTGCAGGAGATTGGCCTGCCATACGCCTCCGATGCGGCGGTTACGCGGCAACTGGCGCGCTTCCTGCGGCAGCAGGCATCGACGGGCGAGCAGGGTTCGGTGCGGCGCACGGCAAGCGGGATGGCTGCGCCGACGCATGTTCTGTTCAACGGCGGCGTGCTACGGGCGAAGATGATCCGGGAGCGGCTGCTCGAGGTGTTGAACGGATGGCTCAGCGAGGAGGGCATGGACGCGGCGGGGGCTTTGCTTGGCGAAGATCTGATGCATGCCGTCTCGCGAGGGGCGGCTTATTACGGGTTGGCGCGGCGGGGGCGCGGGGTGCGGATCCGCGGCGGTGTTCCGCGGACTTACTATGTCGGCATCGAGACGGCCATGCCGGCGATTCCGGGCATGCCGCCGCCGATGAAGGCGCTGACGGTGGTTCCGTTCGGGATGGAGGAAGGCACGTCGCACGAGTATCCGGACCGCGAGTTCGGCCTGCTGGTTGGGGAACCGGCCGAGTTCCGCTTCTTCTGTTCGGCGGCGCGGAAGAACGACGAAGCCGGCATGATGCTGGAAGAATGGAAGCCGGATGAACTGGAGGAACTGGCTCCGGTGGAGGTGGCGTTGTCGGGCAGCGCGGGGGAAGTGGTGCGTGTGTCGCTGGAAGCGGCGGTGACGGAGACCGGAGTGTTGCAACTGTTTTGCGTGGCGAAGGACGGGCGACGGTGGAAGCTCGAGTTCAACGTGAGAGAGCGGGTGGCGTAAGTGAACATCGGAATCGATTTGGGAACGACGAACTCGGCGCTCGCCTACATTGATCCGCGGGAGGCGGGGGAGGCGGATTTTCCGCCGATCAAGGTGCTGGAGGTTCCGCAACTGGTTGCCGAGGGGCGGACGGAGGCGCGGCGAACGCTGCCGTCGTTTCTCTATCTGGCGGACTCGCAGCAGGTGATTGGCGAGTGGGCGCGCGAGCAGGGCGCGCTGGTTCCGACACGGTCCGTGCATTCGGCGAAGAGCTGGCTGTCGAATGCGGAGGCGGACAGGACGGCGAAAATTCTGCCCTGGGATGCGCAGGAAGGCGGGCGGGTGATGTCGCCGGTGGAGATATCGGCGAAGAGAGTGGCGCAACTCGGGGAGGCGTGGAACCAGGCGCCTCCGGATCTGCCGATAGCGGGGCAGGAGGTGGTGCT
>JADLBG010000845.1 GCA_020847895.1 Bryobacterales bacterium | reverse complement strand
CGTGATTCGGATAGACAACACGTTCGCCAATCTGAAAGGTCATGCAGGGACCCCTTTAGTCTGGATTTGGGTAGGTGGAGGACTAACCACCTAAAGTACGTGGAAAATGAATAGTAATCCGCTGTGTAAAAAATGTCAAGAAAAAAGAAACGAGATTGTATGCAATCTGTAACTAGTTCATAATGAACATCTTATAGCACTTATTACAGTGATCGTCAGAAGCCCCGCGCACAAATGCGGGAGGGGGTACTGCATAGGGTGCGGAGTACACCTCGCAAGGGAGAACAGCGTTCAGAAAAAGAGAGATGTCTCTTGTGATCGATACGCAGCGAACAGCCGCACTGATATGTCAGTTGGATCACGCTACCGCCCCTCCTCCCCTCTACCTGCTGCCCCTTGGACGCCCGGTCCATTCCCGCCTCCGGCTTGCGCCTCGCTTCCATGGCTGCGGCGCCCTCTTCCCCGAAAATCACCAGCGTCCGGTCAGCGATTCCAAGCGCATCCACTTTGTCGAAGACGCGCCCCACCACTTTGTCATCCCGCTGCCGCGGAAGCCGCAAGAGAAGACAGAAAGCGCCTCCGAGTCAGGCGCCCCACCTTGGCTTCCTCAAACCTTCAGCCGGAAGAGCTTCACGGAATTCTCCCAGAAGATCTTGCGCTGGATCTTACGGTCCCCGCCGCTCAATTCCTTCATCTGGGCAATCTGACCCGCGCCGCTGCACTTGGGGCCGGCCCCGTCCCAATCGTTACAGTCACTGCCGTAGAGAAGCTTGTCCTGGTGGCGCTTGAGGAATTCACGGCCGTGGTCAGGATCACGGTGGAAGGCGTTGAACCCGGACCCGGCGGAAAGATCCCCGAACATGTTGGGGTAGTCCGAGAGCAGCCGGTCCGTGATCCCGCCCGGGGTCACCTTGCCCTTCGGATAGAGCACCGTCTGGTCATTCGTCTTGCTGATATTCGCCCAGAATGTCTGGGCATGTCCGATAAAGTTCACCTTGGGGTACTTCTCGAGCATTTTGTGGAAGTTCTCGATGCCGAGATTATAAGTGTTGTGCTGGAAGTGCATGAGTACCGGGACGCGGTACTCCTGCGCGATCGAGGCGATCAGTTGCATGGCCGCGGAATCGCAGTTCACGGGAAACTTCTGCTCCCCGATGCCGATAGCCCCCATCTTGAGGTACTTTTCGATGACGGGACGCGCTTCGGGAATATCAGGCAGTTCATTGGCGAAAAAAAGATACTCGCCGGGATGCTGTTTGACCACGTTTACCACGGTGTCGTTGCCCCCGGCTTCCGCCGCAAGCCCATATTTCGAGCCGGCGGGGAGAAGAATGGTCTTCGTGATGCCCATCTTGCGCTGGTGCGCGATGAGCACATCATCAGGGCGGCGCGAGTAGTTGGTGTGCTGGTGGATGTCGAGAATGGGAATATCATCCGCGGCGGGCGCAAGGGCGGCAGCCGAAGCAAACAGCATGGTACGGCGGTTCATCAGAGACATAGCGTGTGAATGCATTATCCTCAGTAACAGCCATGACACGCAAACACTTCCTCTCGACGGCGGCAGCCACGGCGGCGCCGGCGCTCTCGCTGGGACAGCCGGGAGGGCGGCCGAAGAACGTGCTGTTTCTCCTCTCCGACCAGCACAGGCCTTCGTCGATGAGCCTGCTGGGCGATCCTTACGCGAAGACGCCGAGCCTCGATGCGCTGGCTCGCGAGGGGGTGCGCTTTGCGAATACCTACTGCACCAATCCCGTCTGTACGCCGTCTCGAGCCTCCATTCTCACCGGACTCTATACGCACACCCACCGCACGTGGAACAACACAACGCCGTGGCCTTTCGAGTTCAAGACCATGGCCCATCACTTCAGCCGCGCCGGATATATTTCCGCTCTCATTGGAAAGATGCACTTCGTCGACGCGCAGACCCACGGCTTCGACTATCGCATGGATTTCAACGACTGGTTCCAGTATCTGGGCCCAAAGACGAAGCTCTACGCGGAGGAACTGGCAAGGGCGAATTCCGGCTGCGGATTGCCACAGATTGACGACCTGTGGCGCGATTTCGGCGATCCGTGGCTCGATGCCCGGGAAAAGGACACCCGCAAGGGATTCGTCCACGTTGGCCGGGCTTCCAGGATCCCCGAGCGGGATCACCAGGAGAGTTTCGTCGCCCGCGAGTCCATCCGCTTCCTCAAGCGCTTTGGAAAACAGCACCCGTTCTTTCTCGTCAGTTCCTACCTGAAGCCGCATGATCCGTTCATGCCGGCTTCGAAGTGGGCGCAGATGTACCCAGCGGGATCAGTGGAATTGCCGGATACCTGGGGCAAAGTAAACCTGGACCGCGTACCCAAGGAAATCCGTAGCCGGATCGAGGTGGACCGGCCGACGCCGGAATTACAGGATCCGGAACAGGCACGCATGCGCATGCGAATGTATTACGGCAGCGTCGCGCAATTGGACAATGCCATCGGACAGGTGCTGCGAGTGCTGCGCGAACTGGACCTCGAAAAGGACACGATCATCATCTACTCCTCCGATCATGGAGAAATGCTCGGAGAGCACGGCTTGTGGAACAAATTCGTGTTCTATGAACCCTCGGTTGGCGTTCCGCTCATCGTGAGGGCTCCAGGAATGGCGGGCGGCGTGTGCAATGCGCTGGTGAGTCAGACTTCCCTATTCGCCACAATGCTCGAGATGTGCGGCATCCCCGTCCCTGGCGGGTTGGAGGGCGAATCGCTGGCGCCATTCCTACGGGAGCCGCGCAGAAAGAGCGCCGCGCCCGTCTTTTCCGAGTATGCCCTCAACACCGGCAACGCCAGATACATGATTCGTCACGGGGATTGGAAATACAGCTACTACGTCAGCGATTCGGCCGAGTTATATAACCTGCGGGACGATCCGAAAGAGATGAATAACCTCGCCGGAGAGGCCGGTCATCGCGAAAGGGAAGCGGAAATGAAGCAGCGCCTGTTCGCCTGGCGCCGTCCGGCGGAAATCAAAGACTGACGTTGCGCGGCACGTCGAAAGGGATGCTCCTGCTTAGCTGTGCTAGTATAGGCTGTTTCGATGGATTCGCGCCGCAATCTCTTGCCGCGGCTGCTGGCGGGACTCGAGGTGGGCATCCTGGGCGGGCTCGCGATTCTCGTCTGGTTCTTCGTCCTCTCCTATT
>JADLBG010000844.1 GCA_020847895.1 Bryobacterales bacterium | reverse complement strand
TAAAGGACGCATGGAACGGACGCCAGGAAAAGGGAGTAGCGGTGTCCGTGAAGTGAAAGGGCGCAAGCCCCGAGACGCAGAGGCTCGCCAGCAAGAGCACGGCGGCGGCCGGCGCTTCCCGTCTTTTCCGCCACAATGCCAGATTGAGCGCCACTCCCAGCAGGGCGCCCAACACCTCGGCGAGCGTCAACTGCTGGTGAACAATCAGCAGCCTCGCGGGCAACACTGCCAATAGGGCCACAAGCACTTGGGGAGATGAGGTTCCCGCGATACCTCGCAGCAGCGCGCCCACCGCCAGCCACTCCGCCGTCCCGGCAAGCGTTTCCGCTGGGAGAGTTGCGGCGGTTACCGCCAGCATCGCGCGCAGCCGCACCGCCAATCTATAGAAGCCAATTGAAGGGACAAAGGGGAACAGGTGGTAGGAAAGCCAGCACAGGATCAGGACCACCGCCGCCCGTTCACGACCCAGCGGTTCCCTCCAGCGAGCAAGCCGGCTCACCAGAAGAGCATCGAGGAACTGCGCGCCGAACACGCCGGCCGCTGTACCGCAACTGTTGGATGCCACATCGAGCAGGCTGGTCACACGGCCTTCGATATAGAATTGCGCCAGTTCCACGGTCAACGAAAGTGCGCACCCGAATCCAACGGCCCCAGCCAGACGGACGGCGCGCGGCGCTCCCGCCAGACTGAGATAGCCCAGCCAGCCGAGCGGCACGTAGATCAACACGTTGAGCAAGGCATCCACGGCTATACGCGGGTCAAAGCTCCGTGGCCACGAGTGGAGCAGATAGTCCATCGCCGCCGCCGGCGCCCCGCCGGGATGGAGCACGCCGGGATAGAGCGATCCATAGAGAATCAGAACAACGATGAATAGAAGGAGGAGCCGGGCCGGCCGAGCGGATGCCAAATGTCATTATCCCATTCGCCGGGAATATCGATATACTGGCCGGGCGTAGACCCATCTCATGAATCGCAGGTCATTCTTCAAGTCCCTTGCCGCGGCCCCCGCCGCCGCTCTTCTCCGCCCAGGGCGCGCCGAAGCCGCGCTCCCCAAAGCGAAAATCACTCGCGTTCGCATTTACAAGCCGCCGAACCTGAACGAACTCTTCAACCAGAGCAACATGCTGTGCACCGTCGAGACCGACATCGGCATCACGGGGATTGGCGAGGGCGGCTCCAAGGACACCCTCGAGCAGTGCGCCGGCACTCTCATCGGGAAGAACCCGTTCCATATCGAAGCCCTGTGGCGCGAGATGTACATTGCCTGGTTCTATCCGCCGGGCCGCGAGAAGATCCACGCCGTCGGAGCCATGGACCTTGCCTTGTGGGATATCAAAGGCAAGGCGCTCGGCCTGCCCGTGCATGAGATCCTCGGCGGAACCGTGCGCAACTACTGCGAATGTTATGTCACCGGTGGCGTGCGCCCGCCGAATTCGCCGGGCGGTGCGCCTCCCGGAATCCGCGAGCGCGCCCGCGCCACCATGGAGGCCGGATACCGCGTTTTCCGCATGGGCGCCGGTGCCGTCCCGGTGGGCGAAGTGTTCAACACGCGCGAGCGCGTTCACCAGGTGGCTCGCGATTGCAAAGAGGCCCGCGAGGGCGTCGGCAAAGAAGGCGATTGGATGATCGACTTCCACCAGCGTTTCGATTTCAGCGACGCTCTCCGCGCCTGCCGCCTGATTGAGGAATACGAACCCTACCTCGTCGAGGATCCCGTGCGCGACGAAAACGCCCGCGAGGACCTGCCGAAACTGCGCCTGCTTACCTCCGTCCCTCTGGCGCATGGCGAAGAGTGGGGCCAGCGCTGGGACTTCAACAAACTGGTGGAAAACCACGATATCGACTACATCCGCGCCACCATCCCCAACGTCGGCGGCATCACCGAAATGATGAAGATCGCCGCCATCTGCGAAACGCACGCCGTGGGCATTGTGCCCCACTTTACCGGCCCCGTCTCTACCGCCGCTCTTGCCAACTCGATGTCTACCTTCACGGGCGCCGTGCTGATGGAGTACAACTACGGCGATCGGCCCATCGAATACCTGCCGCAGTGCCTCGATTTCCGGAAGGGCAAGTTGTATCCGAACGAGCGGCCCGGGCTCGGCGTCACGGCCGACCTGTCGAAGCTGACATTGATCGGCGAAGTGACACAGCCGGGGCGCCGCAACGTCTACTTCCGCCCGGACGGTTCGCTCACCCACTGGTAGCCATGTCTCTCTTGCTTTTGCTGGCTTCGGTTGCGCTCCTTGGCGCGCAGCCGGGGCCTCAACTCGGCAACCATCCCGCTGTTTACGATGCCGGTGGCGCGCTATTGCCCTGGACCTCCTGGCCCGATGCCCTCGCGCGCGAAGTCAACTGGTATCTGCGCTGCCCCGTCGAGAACGGCTATCCGCGCTTCATCACCATGACCTTCATGGACGGCAGCTACCAGCCAATCACCTCAACACCCAACCGCCGCAGCTTCATCCCCGCCATGCAGAACGGCATGGGCATCATTTCCTACCTGAAATATTTCACCTGGACGGGAGGCAGGGACCAACGCCTGCTCGGCATCGCCCGCGCCATGGGAGATTACCTGGTCAAGGAAAGCCTCACGCCCGACAGTGGCAAGTACCCCCGCTTCACCCGCTCCACCGGCTGGCGGGACCAGATTCCGCAGCGCCCCGGCAGCGGCTCCCAAGCGGACCAGCCTTTCGAAATCGAGCCCGACAAAGGCGGCATCGCCGGCCATGCGCTGGCGCTGTTGTACGCCCGGACAAAGGACCGCCGTTACCTCGATCAGGCTCTCCACAACGCGCGCGTGCTCGCGGCCAACATGCGCGAAGGCGATGCCCTGCACTCTCCATGGCCGTTCCGCGCCGATTACCGCACCGGCGAGGCGCGTGGCGAGGTTTCCGGCAACATGAGCTTCATCCTGCGCCTGTTCGATCAACTCATTGCCGGCGGCTATTCCGAGTTCCACGTGCCGCGAAACAAGCTGTGGAGCTGGATCAGGCAATTCCAGATTCCCAATCTCGCCAAGGATGGCCTTCTCTGGGTGCAGTTCTTCGAAGACCATGCCGAGCCGGATAACCGCACTGCCTGGGCGCCCCTGAATCTGGCGCGCTACCTCATCGAGCGCAAGGATGCCCTCGACCCGGATTGGAAGGCCGATGCGCAATCCCTCATCGAATTCGTCAACCGGCGCTTTATCACCGTCCGCAACGGAGTTGCCGTCTGCGGCGAGCAGGATTACGACAAGAATCCCTGGGGCGGCATCCTCTCAACCTATGGCGCGGTGCTGGCGATGTATTCCTCCGCCACCGGCTCGTTCGAATACAAACTCGCCGCCCGCCAGGCGCTCAACTATTCCCTCTACCAGACCGATGCCGACGGCTGCCCGAGCGATGGAGCCTATCGCGCGGCGCGCGGAGGATGGCAGGAGGACGCGCACACCGACCGTCTCCACAACTTCATGGATGCCATCGCGGCGTTCCCCGGATGGGGCAAGGCGGAACAGCGGCGCATTGCCGTCATCGCCCATCGCGGCGAACACCTCCACCATCCCGAGAACACCATCGCCGCGTTTCAAGCCGCCTACGAGACTGGAGCGGATTTCTTCGAGGCGGATGTGCGCACCACCGCGGACGGGCAGTTGGTGCTGATGCATGACGCCGCCGTGGACCGCACCACCAACGGCAAAGGTCAGGTCGCGCATATGACGTTCGACGAGATCCGCAAGCTCGACGCGGGTGGAAGCCGCGTACCCACATTTGACGAGGCCCTCGCTTTCGCCCGCGGCAGGATCGGAGTGTATGTGGACAGCAAAGCGGTCTCCGCGGCGGATTCGGTTGCCGCTATCGAACGTCACGGCATGCGGGACCACGTAGTGATCTACGGTGGCGCTGGTTATCTGAAGCAGATCGCCGCCCTCCGGCCGAACCTGCGCGTGATGCCGGAGGCTGACAATCCCGCTGCCCTTCAGTCGCTGCTGCAAACTCTGCCCCTGAAGGTGATAGCCTTCGACGCCAGGGATTTCAATCCGGAAACCACGGCCGTTGCCATCCAAGCGAAAGTCGAAATCTTCGTCGATCGCCTCGGCCCCGCCGACAATCCTGTCTTCTGGCAGGATGCTATCGACCGCGGAGCCACCGGAATTCAGACCGACCACCCGGCCGAGCTTGTCGCCTACCTGAAGTCAAAGGGCTACCGGTAGCGTCAGCGGAATTCGAGCGACCGCACCACGCCGCTGGTGGCAAGCCCGGCGTCCGGCTTGGCCTCGAACTCCACTTTGATGCGCTGATCCTTCTGCCTGCCGCAGGTGAATTCCACACTGGCGGCGCTGCTGCTTCGAATTGCGATCGTACCGGGGTCGAGGATGGCAAGCGCGACGTCGCGGCCCTCCACCGCGATGTGCAGCCGGGCGCGCTTGTCGATGCAGTCCACTTGCGAGAGCGTGCCTTCCACAACAGAAAGAGATGCGTTTTCGGACGTGACGGGTTCTGGGGCCTCGCCGCGCCTGAGAGTTGGACGCTCGTCCGAATCCCCGGGTGGGCCGGGGTGTCTCATGGCCGCCGCGTTCGCCGCCCGCGGACGGTCGAGAAAGCGCCGGAGTTCTTCCATCCGGGTTCGCTCCGCCTGCGTCTGGGCATAGTTGGCCGCACGGCCCGCGGCCGCCTTTGCCTCCACTGTGTCGCCCGCTTGTAGACCCGCAAAGGCAAGCAGTTCGAAATAGCGAAAAGCGTTCGGGCGGTCCACCTGCCTCACTTGCTTGAGATGACGCAGCGAGTTCGCGTAGTCGTGCGATTGGTAATACATCCAGGCGATTTGCAGACGTTCGGCCAGGTTCCCGGGCTGGAATTCGGCGAGATGCGCCATGATCGGACGCAATTCCTTCTCCCCGGCGCCGCTACGGTAGGCCGCGTTCCAATAGCTCACGTACATCTTGCTGCTTCCGTCTCCATGCGCCGCCGCCTTGGCGAAATCTGCCGCCGCGGCTACGTAATTACCGTCGCCGGACTCGACATACCCGAGAATCTCATAAGTCTCAGCGCGGTCCGGATGAGCCTTGGTAAGTTCCCGCAGCCTGACGACAGCCTCATTCCGCGCGGGCGTCGAAAGCAGCAACTGCGCGAGGTGGAGCGACACCTCGAAATCCGGAGCCTGCTCGATGGCGGGAGATTCCGCGCGCTTGTCCAGCGTGACATCGTAACGGACCAGTTTCATCACGTTTGCCCGCGAGTAATCGTGCAGATCCTGAGTGACCTCCGCCGTGTTCTTGCCATACACCATTTCGAAGGCGCGGGACGGAGGGTTCGCCGTGAGAATTGCATTGAGGAATTCACGGAATTTGTCGCGATATCCGTCCGCCAGGGAAAGCATGTGCGTCAGCAGCCATGCTTGTGAATAGAACATGCCTACCCGGCTTTTCTCGTTGTAAAAGGATGATCCGGTGTTTGCGGCAAGCAGCGCTTCCAGATCCAGCCATTTCCCCCGCGAGAGCGTTCGCAAATGACCGGGGTTGTAGACGCCCACCTCCACCTTGCGAGCTACCGGCCTCAGCGTGGCGTATAGCTCCGCCAGTCCCTCATTGAGCCACAGTGGCATGTTCTCCACGCCGGACTGGCCAACCAGGTAATGCACATACTCGTGAACTACGGCCGGATAGTGGTCTGAATTCGCCCGTTCCAGCACGATGTAGTCCCTATCGAGACCGTGCAGGTAATAGGCTGCCGCAACCGCGTTAACGCTGTACGGTTTGAATTCATGCTCGCTCCGGAAGGCGATGATCCGCACTTTGGCTTCCTGCTTCACGGCCAGATTCATCGCCTTTGCGAAGAAACCGTGTACCTGTTCAAAATAGAGCAGCGCGTCGCGCGCCGTCCGCTCCCCGTTCGAGGTGTACATCTCGAAGTTCGGCGAGACCAGTTTGATCCACTGGTCCGCCGCGGAAACGCCCATCGAGGCCGACAGAAAAAGACCAGCCAGTCTGAACCGCATGCGATAGATCCCTCCATTTTGCCAGACTCTGGAGCCCAGGCCGCAATGATATTCTGAAAGTTACTGATAACCCACTGAACCCCTCAAAGGAGCCGTCCATGTCTGATCAACACTCCCGCCGCGATCTCTTCAGGAAAGCCGGCGCGGCTGTGGCCCCCGCTCTTCTCTCCGCGCAGAATCCCAACAGCGAACTCCAACTCGGCTGGATCGGCGTTGGCAGCCGCGGCTATTACCTGATGGACATGCTGTACAAAGGGGGGCCTAAGCCCTTCAAAGTGGCGGCCACCTGCGACACCTACACCGGCCATCTCAATCGCAGCAAGGACCGGGTGCAGACAATGGGCGGCAACACCCCGAAGACATACGAGGATTACCGCCAACTGCTGGCCGATCCCTCCGTCGACGCTGTCGTGATCGCCACTCCCGAACACCTCCACCACGACATGGCTATCGCGGCGCTCAAAGCCGGCAAGCACGTCTACGTCGAGAAACCGCTATCACACACCATTGATGAGGGTTGGGAAGTGGTGCGCGCCGCCGAAAAGAGCGGCAAAGTTGTCCAGGTGGGCACACAGAACCGCAGCAATTCGCTATATCAGAAAGCGAAACAAATGGTCGCTGACGGTATGATCGGCGACATCCACTACGTGCGCGCCTTCTGGTATCGCAACTCGCTTCCCGACAACCCGGCGTGGCGCT
>JADLBG010000843.1 GCA_020847895.1 Bryobacterales bacterium | reverse complement strand
CTTCAACTTGCCGCGTTCCATGCGGCGTGCCAGATCCACTTCCCCTTCGCGCGTGAGCAGCGGAACCGCACCCATTTCGCGCAGGTAGACGCGAACCGGGTCGTCCGTATAGATCGATTCCTCAACCTGCTGCGAGGATTGGAACTCGTCGCCTTCCGTAACTTCTTCCGGATGGAAGAAACTTCCCTCTTCATCGAAAGGTAGCCCCAAGGGCTCATGGCTATCTGCTAAATATTGATCTTCAAAGTGATCCACTAAGAGTCACCTCCCCCATAGTAAGCCAGTCTATTGATCCGTTGACTTTGCCAGGGGATGTACCGCCCGCCGTCGGATTGACCTCGCCGGGCTCTTTTCGCACGGACTGGGGACACACAGCGGTTATTTTCCACCGCGCCTTGGTCATGATAGCACCAAACGAGCCCGAAGTTAAGCCCTAATCTTAAGATGTTTCCGTTCAGTTTTGGTTCCACGAAACCCGCGCCAGGGGGGCGCAAACTTTATCAGCTCCTCTTCTTTTGCAGCAAGTCCTTCAGTTCGTGAAAGAAAGCTTCCTCGTCCTGGAAGTCCCGATAAACGGAAGCAAAGCGCACATAGGCGACCTTGTCTATATCCCGCAGACGCGAGATCAGAATCTCCCCTATTTCTGTAGTTGAAATCTCCCGTTCCGCCGCCTCCACGATCTTTCCTTCTACCTCATCGACTAACTCGGCCAGCTTCCCCATGCTTACTGGACGCTTTTCGCAAGCTTTCAGTAACCCCGTCAGCACCTTTTGCCGGTCGAATTTCTCCCGCCGGCCGTCTTTCTTCACCACCATGTAAGGGACTTCGTCGATCCGCTCATAGGTGGTGAATCGCTTTTCACACTTCAGACACTGGCGCCGGCGGCGGATCGCTTCACCCTCCCGGCTCTCCCGGGAATCGATCACCCTGTCTTCCTGAAATCCGCAGAAGGGACATCTCATAACGGTTGTATCTCTTTAGTTTGCAAAAGTTTACGCCACTTCAACCCATCCTTCAACGCAAGCAGTAGCCCTATGGGCACTACACTCACGAACGTCACCACCCAAATGAGAATCGCCAGACCCGACGCGGATTCCAGCGGGATCTGGAACAACTCCGTAAGCACCAGTACAGTAGCCACCTGCATTCCTCCACCCACCCCTGGACTCTGCAGCGCGCTGCCAAACGCCACAAACCCTACCACAATCAAGGCGTCCAGAATCCCCAGGCCGTGCGTGAACGGCACCGCTCTGAAGAGGCAAAGAAAACATGCCACAATCAGACACCACTCACAGAATGTATAGAAAACAAGAAGAAAGACGAAAGATCCGCGGCGTGTGGAACTCGTACCCGAAAGAAAGGCTTTGACCAACCCCGTGATCCGTGTCTGGTACCGAAGGGGAAGGATGCCCAAGGCGGCTACCATCCGGTTCTCGACGAAGACAGGAAAGAGACCGAAAACAATGAGGAGAGAAAGGCAGACGGAGGCGAGGATGCCTGCCAGGCTGCCGCCGGTTCTCAGAACCCACTCCATTGTAATTCCTAATTTTGTAGAAGTAGAGGTGATCCGAGTCAGCGCGAACCCGAACAGAAGCAGCACCGAGAGCAAGTCATAGATCCTCTCGAGGAACCAGGTGGCGAGTTGGCTGGTGAAAGCGACCTTCTCACGGGTGGAGATGAGGTAGGGACGGACCAGTTCACCAGCACGGCCAAAGAGGACGACGGCAGTAAATCCTACTATCGTAGAGTCTAGCAATAGCCAGAAATTCGGATGCGGCCGGATTGGCCGTAGCATCAACTGCCACCGGATTGCTCTCCCCAAATACGTCAGCAGCACCAGAACCACCGACGCCGTGAGCCACCCCCAATCCATTTGGGCGAACGTGGCGGCGAAGAGAGACCACTGGAAGCCGGCCTGCTGGGTGCGGTAGCCGAACCAAAGAAGGGCGGCGATGAGAAGGAATCCTAGTAAGATCAGGCTTCCGCGCAGGCGCCGCGGGAGCCGCGTGGCGGTCTTGCTATCCGGGATAGTACCTCCATCATTCATTTTCCGTGCGGAACTCCGTGTCCGGGAATCCATCCCGGGTCTAAAATATTATCTTCCGATCTCCCTGCCCCGGGTGGATTGAGCCCAAGGCGGGGAATCCGGCTTCCGGGTGGCCGTCCTTCAGAGATTTCAGCGAACTTCTCATGATAAATCGTCGTTTAGATAACTGGAAGCGCATGATAGCGAAACCGGCGGGCGGGGCTGAAGGACCGCATCCGGCACGCGGGCGCTCGAAGAGGATACAATGGCAGCCGTTCTTACAGTGGCAACTCCGGGAACCGGCCCCCGCGTGGCGGGGTGGAACTGGCCGGCGCCGGCCGCCAATGGCTGTCTGAGATGGGCAAACAGCTTGGATACAGATTCCAGTCTGGTGGAGCGGTGCCTGGGCGGGGACGACGCCGCTTGGGAAGATCTGGTGCGGTCCCACACAAGGCGCGTGTACGCGGTATGTTACCGGTTCACCGGTAGCGGCGCCGAGGCGCAAGATCTCACGCAGGACGTTTTCCTGCGGGTGTTCAAAACGCTGGGGAGTTTTCGCTCCGGCGAGGGTTCATTTTCGGTATGGCTCTTGCGGCTGACCCGCAATCTGTTGATTGACAACTACCGGCGCGGCAAGCAGGAGCGCGCCACTGATTCCATCGAGGAGCAACTGCCCATGCTCGAGGAAAAATATTCGCTTTCCTCGCGCACCGATGGCATGCTGGCGGGCAGGGAAGCGAGCGAAATCTTGCAGGCGGCATTGGAAAGACTATCGCCTGAGTTGCGGGAAACCCTGATATTGCGGGATCTGGAGGAGTTAGAATACCGGGAAATCGCCCAGTCCTTGGGGGTTCCGGAAGGAACCGTGAAATCGCGGCTGAACCGGGGACGCGCCGAACTGGCGCGCATCCTCAGAAGGTTTAAGGTGGCGGTATGACGTGCGCCGAACTGGAGTTGCTGCTGTGCGATTACATCGACGGCACGCTGCGTCCGGAGGAACGGACGGAGGCCGAAGCGCATCTGGCGGGTTGTGCCGCCTGTACCGATTTGCACCGTGACTCGGCCGGGGTGCTCGGGTTTCTGGAACGGATCCCAGCGGTCGAACCGCCTCACTCCCTGGTGACTCGCATTCTGCACCAGGTGCCGGCCAGGCAGCCGCCCGTAAACAGTGCGCGGTCCACGTTTAGAAGACTCCTGGGGCGGTGGCTCGAGCCGGTGCTTCAGCCCCGCCTGGTGATGGGAATGGCGATGACCATTCTCTCCTTCGCCATGCTCGGCCGCTTTGCGGGTATCGAGGCCCGGCAGTTGCGCCCGGCCGATCTCCATCCGGCTAAAGTTTGGGAGGCGGCCGAGGACCAGACGAACCGCGCCTGGACGCGAGCGGTGAAGTATTACGAAAGCCTGAAGATTGTGTATGTTTTGCAGTCCAGGCTTCGCGAAATCACGGATACCGGCGACGACGGCTCGGAGCCGGCGGACCGGAGACAGGAACGAAAGCAGGAACAGAAGCCGAAGACGGCGGCGCCCGCGGCGGAAAGCCCCGGAGCACCCAAGTAGCGAATCGGTCTGGGAGGTTGTTATGGAACAGGGCAATGAAAGCGTACAAAGGCCGGCGGGGTTCTGCCGCGCCTGCGGCAAACGTCTGAGCCAGGAAGAAGTGCGGGAATACCAGGGAACCATTTACTGCGACGAACATTTGCCGCAGCAGGCAAACGCGGGGGCGTCCACTTCCGGCGCGGCGGCATCCGGCCCGGCGAGGGACAACGCGAACCCCTATACCGCGCCGCCTCCCCAACCCTCCGCGGCGGGCGCGAGCGTTTCTCCCGGTTTGGCCTTCATACTCGGCTTCATCCCGGGAGTGGGTGCTATCTACAACGGCCAATATGCGAAAGGCTTCGTGCATGTTCTCATCGCCGGCCTGTTATTCAGCCTGTCCGGCCACGAATCGGGAGTGATGGAACCGCTGTTCAAGATGTTCATCCCGGTCTGGATCTTTTACATGGCGTTCGAGGCCTATCACACTGCGAAGAAGAAGTCGTTGGGAGAACCCGTGGATGAGTTTTCATCCATCTTTCCCAATTCGGGACCGGCAACGGGGTTCCCCGTCCTGCCAGTGCTGCTGATTGCCCTTGGCCTGCTGTTCCTGCTCAACAACCTCAATATCGTGAGCATCCGCCAGATGATGCCCTACGCCGGGCCGGTGCTGCTCATCGGGCTGGGAGTCTACCTGTTGTACGCGAGGCTGAGGGCCAATGCAGAGGCGGCCCGGGAGGTGTCTCATGGAAGGAACTAGCACAAACACCTACCAGGGGCGAACGCTGATTGCCGCCATCCGCGGACCGATTCTGATGATCACCGTAGGCGGGCTCTTCGCGATTGATCACGCCGGGTTGTACAGTTTCTCAAGCACCTGGCCGGCCATTCTGATCGTGATTGGCGTGATGAAGTTGATGGAGCGGGCCTCGGCGCCCCGTTCGTGAGGAGGTAACAACCATGCGGCCACGATCTATTACCGGACCCATCATCCTCATCGCCATCGGCGCGCTGTTTCTCCTGCACAACCTGTGGCCGGAGATCGCCATGTTCGACCTCTTTCTCCGCTATTGGCCGTACCTGCTGATCATCTGGGGCGCCGTGCGGCTGGTGGAAGTCCTGTTCTGGGCGGGAACACGCCGTCCGCTTCCGCCGGCAGGAGTCTCCGGCGGTGAGTGGACCATTGTGGTTCTGCTCTGCGTCTTCGGCACGCTTCTGTTCTGGGGTTCGAAGTGGGCTCCGAGTTGGAACAGCGGCATAAGGGTGCGCGGACTCGAGATTTTCGGCGAGCGTTATGAGTTTCCGATTTCGGCCGAGAGACAAGTGGGCAAGAACGCGCGCATCGTTCTCGACCTCGGCCGCGGCAATGCCAAAATCCTGGGTACTGACGGCGACAAGGTTACCATCAGCGGCCAAAAGAGCATCAATTCGTACGACCAGAAAGACGCCGACAAGGCCGATCAGCAGACGCCGCTCGAGATTGTCACGGTAGGCGATCAGATTGTCATCCGCACGAACCAGGAAAAGCTGGATGGCTCGCGCCGCATGTCCAATGACCTGGATATCAGCATTCCGAAAAGCGCCAGCTTTGAAGGACGCGGGCGCTACGGCGACTTCGATGTGCGCAACCTCGACGGCAGTGTGCAAGTCAACAGCGATAACGCCGGCGTACGCCTGGAAAACATCGGCGGCACGGTGAAGGTGGACCTGCGCCGCAGCGATATTGTCCGCGCGACGAAGATCAAAGGACCGGTGGACGTGAAGTTGAGCACACGCGGCCGGGCCGGAGAAGATCTGGAACTCGACACCATCGAGGGTCCGGTGACCGTGAGCGGGGCGTTTTCCGGGGAACTGAATTTCCGGAACCTTGCCAAGCCCATGCGATTTGATGGCGTCACCACCGAACTGCGGGTGGAAAAGACTCCGGGCTTCATCAAAATGGCGCTGGGGAACCTGACGGCGGAAAATGTGCAGGGTCCGTTTCACCTTACCGCGGGAACACGCGACGTAAACGTGCGCGACTTTACGGGGAACGTGGAAATCCAGGTGGAGCGCG
>JADLBG010000842.1 GCA_020847895.1 Bryobacterales bacterium | reverse complement strand
TTCCGGATCTCCTCGAGTTCGGCATTGGTGATCAAGGCCTCGCGCATCAGTTTGTCCGCGTAGAACTAGGCCACCGAAGGATGTTGCCGGATCTTGCGGTACATGAGAGGCTGCGTGTAGCTGGGGTCGTCGCCCTCGTTGTGCCCGTGGCGGCGATAGCAGAACATGTCGATGACGACGTCCTTGTTGAACGCCTGGCGGTACTCGAGGGCGAGTTCCGCGGCGCGGATGCAGGCGTCGGGATCGTCGCCGTTGACGTGGAAGATGGGGGCCTGGACGGTGCGGGCCACGTCGGTGCAGTACTGGGTGGAGCGGGATTCGTAGGGGTTGGTGGTGAACCCGATTTGATTATTGATGATGAGATGGATGGTGCCGCCCGTGGTGTAGCCATCCAGTTGGGAGAGGTTGAGAGTTTCGGCCACGACACCCTGTCCGGCGAATGCCGCATCGCCGTGAACGAGGATGGGGATGACGCGCTCGCGCCTGGCGTCGCCGAGACGATCCTGTTTCGGCCTCACAATGCCTTCGACGACGGGGTCCACCGCCTCGAGGTGGCTGGGGTTTGGCGAGACGGATACCTTGATCTCGGCGCCCTTGGGCGAGGTGTGAACTCCACTTGCGCCGAGGTGGTATTTGACGTCTCCGGAGCCCTGCATGGCGTTCGGATCCAGTTCGCCTTCAAAGGCGGAAAAGATCTGCGACATGGGCTTGCCGACGAGGTTGGCGAGCACGGTAAGCCGGCCGCGATGCGCCATGCCGATGACGACTTCGTTTACGCCCTTGTCCGCTCCCCGGGAAAGGAGCGAATCCAGAATCGCGATGGCGGATTCGGAGCCTTCGAGAGCGAACCGTTTTTGTCCGATGAAGCGCGAATGCAGGAAGTGTTCGAAATGTTCGGCTTCCACCAGCATCTGGAGTGTGCGGCGGCGCGCTGACTTGTCCAGCGGCCAACTATTGGCCTGCGGTTCCATGTTCTGCTGCAGCCAGCGCTTCTGCTCCGGATGCTGGATGTTCATGTACTCGCAGCCGATTTTGCCGCAGTAGGTGCCGCGGAGTGTTTCCAGGATCTCGCGCAGCGTGGCCACCTGCAATCCATCCTCACCGTAGGCGCGGCCGAGCGTTCCGGTGAGGAATTCGCGGTCCAGATCCCAGATGGTGAGCCCGTAGGTGGCAGGGTCGAGTTCCGGATGGTACTGCGGCTCGGAGCCGAGCGGATCGAGATCGGCGATGAGGTGGCCGCGGACCCGGTAGGCATTGATGAGTTGCAGAACGGCGGCGTGTTTGGCTACTTCCTGGGAGTAGGGGGCTTGACTCCCGTATCCCGGCATCGCCTCCACCTTGTCCTCTTCCCAGCGCACGGGGTGGTAGGGAAGCTTGAGGTCGGCAAAGATGGATTTGTAAAAATCGTGCCCGCCCTGGAGAAGTTCGTGCATGAAGGCGAGGAAGGCGCCTGATTCGGCTCCCTGAATGACCCGGTGATCGTAGGTACAACTGACAGCCATCACCTTGCTGATTCCGAGCATGGAGCGCATGCTGGGCGAGACGCCCTGGTACTCTGCCGGGTAGTCGATGACTCCGGTGGCGATGATAGCGCCCTGCCCCAGCATCAGCCGGGGCATGGATCCGAAAGTGCCCACGGTGCCGGGGTTGGTGAGCGAAATGGTGGTCCCCTGAAAATCGGCCAAAGTCAGCTTGCCGCTGCGGGCGCGGGAGACCAGGCCGTCGAACTCCTGCATGTATTGTTGGAAGTCGATGTGTCCGGCGTTCTTGATGGAGGGAACGACGAGGGAGCGGTTGCCGTCCTTGCCTGCCACATCGACAGCGATGCCGAGGTTGATTTCCGAGCGGGTGACCCGGTGCGGATCGCCGTTGATTTCCGTATAAGCGCTGTTGATGTTGGGGTATTTGCCGAGGGCTTTGACAATGGCCCAAGCCACCAGATGTGTAAACGAGATCTTGCTCTTGCCGGTGAGGGTTCGGTGCTGGTTGAGGATGCGCCGGTTTTCCTCCATCACTTTCACGGGGATAATCCGCTGAGAACTCGCCACGGGGATGGACAGCGACTGATTCATGTTCTCGGCGATTTTCGCGGCCGCACCCCGCAGAATGATGGTCTCGCCTGTTGTAGGGACAGCCGGAAGCGCGGGAGCAGGCTTTGCCGCCGGCGGAATCGCGGCCGGCGCCTGACCGCCGTTGGGAGTACCGCCGTTCTGGCGCCGGTCCTGGAAGACGTCGTTCCAGCTTGCATCCACCGTGCGGCGGTCATGCAGGTATTGCTGGTAGAGTTCGTCCTCCAGCCAGCTATTGACAGTGGGAGATTCGGGTTCTTGTGACATCGAAAATGGCTTTGGGCGGGCCCCCCCCTCGCGGAGTTACGCGGCCCTCGCCGCGAATGGGCGCGCACCGCCTCCAAGTTTCATCATACTAAGAGAAGCGCCGGGAAAGCAGGAATCCCCGCCACCGGCGCCCGCGGGCGGGCGCCATGCCGGCTGGAGATGAGGATTGAGGCATCACCGGAAACACAAGTAGTGATGGAAGATTACGGGCTTTGCCGGGCAGAGCCGGAATTCAGCCGGCATTAGCCGGTAAACAAAGATAGGGATCTCCCAGTTGAATTCCTTCGTGAAGAATTCGAGCCGCTACTTACTACTATCGCAGATCTTGGGCCGGCAGGTTGTTGACTGGAAGGGCGGGCCGCGGGATACAGCGGGATGCAGCGGGAAGGGGCGAGGAGGCTGGCTGCCGGTCGAGGGTGATCAATAGCCCGCGCGGGGGCTGCGAAGTTCCGGATTTGCGTAATTGTAATTCCCAAAAATCATAGATAAAACATAACTTACGTTTCATCTATCATCTGCAAATACGTCATTGACTTCAATTTTTTTTGGACTGAAAATAATTAAAGATCTGCTAAAGGAGTCTCTGCGTATGCACACAACAAGACCGCTCCTTTTACTGGGAGTACTCTTTTCGTTCGCCTGGACTGCCGGCGCTCAGGAAGTGAGCGCCGGCTTGACAGGGAAGGTAACAGACCCGTCCGGCGCCTCGATAGTGGGCGCGAAAGTGGTTGCCAAGGACATACAGCGCGGCACTGAGTGGCCCACCACGTCCCTGGATGACGGGTTTTACGCGTTTCCACGCATCCCGGTCGGCACCTATGAACTACGCGTCGAGGCGGCCGGATTCAAGACGTTCGTTCAGAGCGGCATTGTGCTGGAAGTGAACCAGCGCGCCCGTCTGGATGTACCCATGCAACTGGGCGGCATTACGGAAACGGTGACCGTGTCCGGCGACGCACCCCTTTTACAGACGGATTCCACTCAAGTCGGATCCGTAATCTCTTCGAAAACCATCGTCAACACGCCGCTCATCAGCCGCAATCCCATTGCGCTGACGCTGCTCGCCCCGGGGGTGACGACGCCGAACCCCTCCGGCTTCAACAGCGGGGTACGGACAACGGGCGGTGGCCGCCCCTACGTGAATGGAAACCGCGAGGAGTCGAATAACTTCCTCCTGGATGGCGTGGACAACAACCAGACAACCGACAACCTGAGTTCATACCAGCCCAATCTGGACGCAATCGCCGAGTTCAAGATGATCACCAACAACGCGTCGGCGGAGTTCGGCAACTTCCAGGGCGGCATCATCAACGTGGTGATCAAATCGGGAACCAACCAGTACCATGGCAACGCCTTTGAATACTTCCGCAACGACAAGTTGAACGCGAACAACTGGGGCCGCAACTGGCAGGGGCTACCTCTGACCGCCCAGCGGTGGAACCAATTTGGCGGCACCTTCGGCGGGCCGGTGTTCAAAGACAAGCTGTTCTTCTTCGCCGACTACCAGGGGTTGCGGCGCGCCACCCCTCCCAGCGTCTCCGGCGCCACTCTCATGCCGGCGCCGTGGCGGAGCGGCGATTTTTCGAACCTTCTCAATGCGACGTATGCCGGCGGGGCGGCCGTCCAACTCTATAATCCCTACTCGGTGGGGGCCAACGGGATACGCGCCCCTTATGCGAACAACCAGATTCCGGTGAGCCAGTTCAATCCGGTGATCCAGAAGCTGTTCGCGGACCAGAGTCTCTATCCGCTTCCGGCGATTGCCAACACGGCGCGCGTCTCCGACGTCAACTATCTCTATTCGAGTTCCAGTTACGTGAAGAGCGACCAGGGCGACTTTAAGCTCGATTGGAAAATCACTGAGAAGGACGACTTCAGCGGACGCTATTCGAACGGGCGCCAGGACCAGCCCGGAGTCAATACTGCTCCCTACCTCTACAACAGCTTCAACATTGCGCCCTTCCAGAATGGCGTGATTAACTGGACCCGCACCATCAGCGCGCGTTTGGTGAACGAAGCGCGGTTCGGCGTGAACAACATCCTGTTGAACAACGGCGGCGAGGACAAGGGACTCGGCGACATCGCGACCAAACTGGGGATTCAGAGCGCCGGGAACGGCCTGCTGTCTCTCCAGGGCTTTGCCTATACATCAAGTCTCGGCAACGCCAACATCGGCACGCAGCAGTTGTTTGCTTCCACCACCTACCATTACGCCGATAACCTGACCATCATCCGCGGCCGGCACATGATGAAGACGGGCGGCCAGATTCTGCGGCTCGATCAGAACGTGTTCTACGCCGGCAACAACGGGCGCACAGGCTACATCAGCTTCAGCGGCCGTTTTACGGCGGCCAACGCCATCAGCCCCAGCGGGAAGCAGGTGGGCGAGGCGGACTTCGTCCTCGGGCTGCCGACAGACCTCGGCCGCGGCTTGAGCACTGGAACGTGGGGCCATCGCAAGACCATCTATGGCTTCTACTTCCAGGACGACTGGCGCGCCACGGACAACCTCACGCTCAACCTCGGACTGCGCTGGGAGTACCACACGCCGCTGGTGGAGGTGAAAGACCGGCAATCCAACTTCGATCCGTTTACGGGCCAACTCGAACTCGCCGGACAAGACGGGAACAGCCGCGCTCTGTACAACGGGTTCAAGAAGGACTTCCAGCCTCGTGTCGGCTTCGCCTACACGCCCAATATGCTGAACAAGAAAATGGTGGTTCGCGGCGCCTACACCATCTCCTCGTTCATGGAAGGAACCGGCACCAACCTCCGGCTGCCTCTGAACCCGCCGTTCAACTCCGAGTTCCAGGCGTTGTACAACACGCCCAGCGACATACTTCCGAAGACCACGCTCGATCAGGGGCTCTCGGGTCTCAACCCGAAGGATCCTTATATCGGGGCGACCATCCGTCTCTGGGATCCTAATGTACGGCCGGCCAATACGCAGCAGTGGAACTTCACCCTCGAATACCAATTGCCTTCGAGCACCGTGTGGACCGTGGGGTACGTCGGCCAGCATGGCACGCATCTCATCGTTCCCATGCCGTATTTCCAGAAGCAACTGGTAAACGGGCAAATCCTGCCGAGTCCCTACCTCTCTGGCAACCCGAGTCTGGTGAGTAAGATCACACAGATTTCGGGGACCGAGTCGGCGGGCAACCAGCAGTACCACGCGTTACAGACCACGCTGCGCAAGCGGTTCAGCGCCGGTCTCGAGTACAGCGTTGCGTATACCTTCTCCAAGGGGATGAGCGATGCAATCGGCTACTACGGAGAGGGCGGCCAGGCTGGCGGCCAGTCCGCATACATGCAGAACCTCTATGACCGCCGCGCGGAATGGGGGCCCACGTATTTCGATGTCAAGCATAATTTCGTCACATCGTTTGTTTACAACCTTCCGGTGGGACGCAAGATGAAGTTCGGGGCCAACATGAACCGGGCACTCGACGGCATCATCGGCGGGTGGCAACTGGGCGGCATCTACACCGCGCACTCTGGTTTCCCGCTGACCATCAAGATGAGCGGTGACCCCTCCGGCACGGGCGCGCGCAGTTTCCGCGCCAACGTGATCGGAACGCCGGATGATCCGCACGTGATCGGGCCGAACGCGAAGTACCTGGATCCAACGGCCTATGCCGTTCCGGGCGCCCGCACCTTCGGCAATGCCGGCGTTGGCATCGTGCGCGGCCCGGGAATGAGCCGTCTGGATCTCTCCATCGGGAAGCGCTTCCCGATCAGCGAGACCAAGTGGTTCGAGTTGCGCGGCGAGGCGTTCAACCTGACGAACACGCCGATCTTCGCGAGCCCTGCTTCGCAGGTCATCACCTCTCCCCTGTTCGGAGAAATCCGCAGTTCGCAGGGCGAGCGCAACATGCAGGTGGTGGCGAAGTTCAACTTCTGAGAACTGGCCGCGCGGCATCGCTTTGTTCACCGCGGCGCGTAATGCGCCAAAAGGAGGGGGCTGAAGAAGCCCCCTCCTTTACGTTTGCTCTTCGGCGCCGGGTGTGACTTTGGTCATGGCGTTATCCGGAAGCGGCGCTTATCCTCGCCTAAGAGACGAAACTCATGACATCGGACACGAATCCTCACGGCAGGGCCGGGGCGCCGTCACTGCCCACAACTGACTGGTCCAAAAAGCCTTTGCGCGAACTCATCGGGCACATTGTGCAGCAGCATCACGAATACCTCCGGGAGGAAATGCCCACGATCGAGGAGGGATTGGAGTTGATGACTGTGAAGCTGGGCGAGCGCGCCAGGGGAACCCTGGTTCCGCTGCTGGACGTATTCACAGAGATGAAGAACGAGTTGGACGACCACATGCGCAAGGAGGAGATGATCCTTTTCCCGTTTATCGAGCGAACGGAGCGCTACTTCGAGGAGGGCATACCCGCCGAGCCGCCCCCGTTCGGAACGGTTCGCAACCCGATCCAAACGATGCTGATCGACCACGATTCCACGTTCGATGCGCTCAAGCAGATGCGGCATCTGACGAATGGGTACACGTTGCCCGGAGAAGATCGCGAAGCCCATGAGGCGCTGTACAAAGGGCTGGAGGAACTGGAGAGCGATCTGCGCATACACATCCATCTGGAGAACGACATTCTTTTTCCTCGCGCTCAGGCTCTGGAATCGGATGCCATACGATAGATTGCGCGCGTGAGACTTGCGCCGGTGAGCGCGAACCGAATATTTTGAAATATCGGTTTCATGACTCCACAAGAAACGGCTGTACAACTGGGGCTGAGCTTTGAGAAGCAGACGCCCGGCTATTTGAACCTTTGCATCCGCTCCGGCAATCAACTCATCAGTTCGGGGCACGTGAGCACGCTGAAAGGCAAACTCGGCGCGGAGTTGACGACGGAAGACGGATATGCGGCGGCGCGGGATTGCGCGGCGAAGATCCTGAATTCGGTTTGGAACGCCCACGGGACACTGGATGGCCTGAGGGTGATCAAGGTATTGGGATGCGTGAACTCGGCTCCGGACTTCATCGAGCAGCACCTGGTCATCAACGGGGCATCGGATTTGCTGCATGAAGTGTTCGGCAAGACCGGGAATGGCTATCACGCGCGGTCGGCGTTAGGGTTTGCCTCGCTGCCGACAGGCGTGGCGGTAGAGGTGGAGGCGATCTTCGAGATCATCTCCTGACCGTCTACTTGTTCAGAAGTTCCACCAGGTAATCCGAGGCTTCTTTCGACTTCATGCGGCTGAGCGTCTCGACGATGACTCGCTTGAGCCTGGGGTCTGTTTCGGCGCGGGCGATGTTCACCAGGGCTTTGGCGCTGTTCTGAGAGCGGAGCGCGCCGATGATCGCCTTGCGCACGTCGTAGTCCTTCTCGGAGGCGTAGAGGCCGGCGAGAACTTCGGGACCCTTGTCCGAGCGCGAGTAGCCTATCTGGCGGATCAACTCGGCGCGCAATGCAGGGTCTTTCTCGGCGCGCGCAGCCTCGATCAGGCGATCGACGTTCTCCTTGCGCCCGGGAAGCGCCCGCAGGATCTCCTGCTTCAACTCCTTCGAAGATTCCGAGCGGTAGAGTTGCCACAATTCTTCATTTGCATCGAGGGCGCCGAGTCCGCGGATGGCCTCGCGCCGCAAGTCGAGGTTCTGTTCTGATTTGGCCGCATTCAGCAGATGGTCCTTGTCGCGGCCGGCTGCAAACCCGCGCAAGACGGCGCGCTTGAGGTGCACGTCACTGGATGAACCGTAAATCTCAGACAGCGCCTGCCGCGTCTCCGGAGTGTTCTGGTAGCCCAGGTATTCGACAGCCCGGTATTGCAGGTCGGGATTCGTGCCGCCGCGGGCGAGCTTGAGGAGGATTTCCCACGCTTTGGGCGACCGGCTCTGCGCCAGCACGAACAAGGCGCGTTCCTTGAGGCGAGGCGAGGAACTCTTCTTCAGCAGGCTCTCGAGCACGGGAATGGCGCGTTCGGGGTCGGTGTGGATCATTCCGTTGACGGCGAGAATCTTGAGGTCCTCATCGGCTTCGGCTTCGGGCGAGACGGGCTGGCCGGAAGATTGTTTCACTTCCACTTCGAGCGCTCTGGCATCGTCCAGCCAGCGGCTGTTCGCATAAGACCGCATCATGTCGCCGAGTGTCGAAAGGGCTTCGTTGCGCCGGCCCAGTTTGTTCAGCGCATACGCCTTCCAGTACATGGCGGCGTCCGCGGAACTGACTTTGCGGCTGATGAGTTCCTGGAAGAGCTGAACGGCGCGGTCCCAATCCCGATCTTCGAGGGCGCTTTTCCCTTTGCGATAGACGCGTTCCTCCTCTGTCATCCGCCCCGAACCGGAAAAGCCATAGCTGAATGCGCCGGGAGGAACCGGCGGAACCGGCGCAGGCATTGGGGCAGCCTGGAAGGCCAATTCTCCCGCTCGCCGCAACTGATCCGCCATGCGGTCGATTTCGCCAACGGTGTGCGAGAGTTTCCGCTCGATATCCGCATTGCGCAACGCTTCCTGGGCAGCGCGAACCTCCTGATCGATGGCCCGCATGCGCGTGTCATCAATTGGGGGTGGTGGTGGCGGCTGAGGAACCTGTCCGGAAATCACCGCCGCGCCGGCCAGCAGAGCAATCGAAACATTACGAAACGTCTTCATGGGACTCTCCCTCAGGATCTTTACAAACTGGTGTCATCCTTGCCGGACTCCAACTGCTTCTCCCTGGCGCGCACCCCGGATTCCGTCACTTTGACGCGAAAGAGGATGCCTTCGCCCGTGATTCGCTCGCGCAACTCATCAGCCTCCCGCGCCGTCAACCGCGGGGCGATGTGGGCCACTTCGACGAGCAGGCGCTCGAGTTCATCGAGCACGTCAGCCACGGCGCCCTCCCCGGCTTGCGCCGCGCTGGTACGGTAAAGGCGGTTGGCCTCGAGCAGGTCACGAATGTCAGCCTGCTGCGCCTCGATATCGATGTGCCGGTGGTGTGGGGCAGGCTGCGAGTTAGCCAATTCCACCAGTACCAACTGCGTGCGATCAAGATGATTCCCAACCGCGGAAAGCAGCACTCGCTCGTCGAAAAGGCCGTGGGTAGGCGCCGCCCTGGCTACGGGAGTGTGGTGGGAATAGCGGCCGACGAGGAATGCGGCCGCCAGCAGGCACGCGAGGGCGGCCGCCGCGGCCCATTGCCGGTTTCCATTGAACCATCGGGTGATTCGCGGCCGGCGCGGCAGGCGGCGCTCGATGCGCTGCCACACTTCGCCGCCGTACTCCGGACTTCGTTCCGGAATCGGGAAGCCGTCCACCAGGTTGAGGACGCCTTGCAGCGACCGGTACTGCGCGCGGCACTCGTCACAGCATTCAAGATGCGACTCAGCGCCTGCCTCGCGGCCTTCGCCGTAGTAGAGAAGGACGAGTTGATGCTCGGAAAGATGATCGCTCATCGGGTTACCCCCACGAATGGCTCCAGGGCGCGCCGCAGCTTCTGAACGGCGCGGAAGATACTGTTTTTCGTGGCGCTCTCGCCCACCCCAAGCGCTTCTCCGATTTCATCGATCGAATGGCCTTCGAAATGGCGCAGGACGAAGGCGGCGCGCTCCTGTTGGGACAGAGCGGCCATGGCGGAGGCGAGGCGCTGCTGCAACTGGGAGGATAAGACGGCGCGGTCGGCGGAAGGTTCTGGGGTTGGGATGTTATCGAGCATGGAGAGGCCATCTTCGTCTTTTCTTTGATTGATGCGCTTTCTCGACCGGAGCAGATCCAATGCATAGTTCGCCGCGATGCGATACAACCACGTGTGAAAGCCGGCCCGGCCGTCGTACTTTTCCAACTGCCTGTAAGCGCGAAGGAACGATTCCTGCACCACATCCTCGGCATCCTGTTCATTGCCGGTAAGCCGGTAGGCAAGGCGAAACACGCTGCGGCTATGCCTTTCCACGAGCACACGAAAAGCGTCTCCGTCCCCGGCGCGGGCCCGGGCTATGGCTGCCGCTTCCGTTTCCTGCATCCACACGTTAGACTGCGTGAAAGGAATCCAGTTAGCTAAATTTCATCTTCGGAGGTTTCATGGCTCGAGTTGCGGGTGTGGATTTCGGGACGCTGAGTGTCCGGGTTTCGGTGTTCGACAGCGGGAAGGGGAGAATCGGATCGGCTACGGCGGATTATCCGCTGATGCGGAGGAAGGAAGATCCGGACCATGCGACACAGCGCCATGCCGACCACATGGCGGCGCTCGAAGAGGCCATGAAGAAGGCCGTAAAGGCGGCCGGCGTGGAGGGAACCTCGCTCGACGCAATCGCGCTTGATACGACGGGCTCCTCGGTAGTGCCGGTGGGCGAAGGGTTGGAGCCGCTCGATGATTACTACCTCTGGTGCGATCACCGCGCCAGGGAAGAGGCGGCGCAGATTACGGAAACGGCGCACCGCGAGGGTCTGGAAGCCATCCATTGGTGCGGCGGGGTGTATTCGAGCGAGTGGGGATGGGCAAAACTGCTCCACTGGCTGCGCCACAATCCGGACAAGCGCGAACGCATGGTAACCGCGCTCGAGCACTGCGACATGGTGGCCGCGGTGTTGTGCGGAGTTCGCGAGGCGGCCGCCGTGCCGCGCAGCATCTGCGCCATGGGCCACAAATGGATGTGGAACGAGGCGCTGGGCGGCATGCCGCCGGAGGACTTTCTCACCAAGGTGGATCCGTTGCTCGAGGGCGTGCGCGCGAAGATCGGCGGCCGGTACGCCACTTCCGATCAGATCGCCGGACGATTGTCGGAGGAATGGGCCGGACGTTTGGGGTTGCGTCCAGGGATTCCTATTCCCGTGGGCGCCTTTGACGCGCACTGGGATGCCGTGGGCGCTGGGGTTCGGGAGGGCGACGTGGTCAATGTGGTGGGCACTTCCACCTGCATGATGGCGATCTCGCGGAAGCCGGAGCTGATTCCCGGAGTTTGCGGTGTGGTTCCGGGGTCGGTGCATCCGGGGTTTGCGGGCATCGAGGCGGGCCTTTCGGCATGCGGGGACATCTTCGACGCCATTGCGCGCCGGGCGGGGAGTTCTCCCGCGGAACTGACGAAAGCGGCTGAGGCGCATCGCGCGGGCCAGACGGGCCTCTTGCGCCTCACATGGGACAACGGCGACCGAACGGTGCTGGTGAATCCGGAACTGGGGGGTGTGACCCTGGGATGGAACCTGGTTCATACGGCGGCGGATGAACTGTTCGCGGCCATTGAAGGAACAGCTTTCCACACGCGGATTATTCTCGAGCGCATGGCGGAGCACGGCACGCCGATTCACCGTGTGATCAACGGCGGCGGCGTGCCGCGGAAAAATGAAGTATTGAACCGGGTCTATGCGAATGTGTTCGGCAAGCCGGTGCTGGTGCCTGAGTCGGACGTAACGAGCCTCGGTTCAGCGATCTTCGCGTTTCTGGCGGCGGGCACGTTTCCCACCGTGGAGGCGGCGCAAGACCGGCTTTGCCCGAACTACCGCGTGATTGAGCCGGATCCGGTGGAGGGCGCGGTGTATGAGCGGCTGTACGGGCTTTACAGGAAGTTGTACTTCGGCATGGGCCAGGCAGACGCCGGACCCGTGGACATCGGTGAGGTATTGCCGGAACTGCGGCGAATCGCGGGCCGGCGCAATGGATAGGTTCAGGCGCCGCCGCCCTCGCCGGTAGAGCGAGTCACTCCCATCCGCGCCACCCGGTTCAGAGCCTCCCCGTCCAGCCGGTACTTCGTCCATTCGTCCATCGGTTCCGCGCCCAGGTTCTTGTAGAACCGGATGGACGGTTCATTCCAATCGAGCACTCCCCATTCCATGTGACCGCAGCCGCGTTCTTTCGCGATTGCCGCCAGGCGGGCCAGCAGAGCCATGCCGATCCCTTTTCCGCGCAAATGGGGTTTGACAAACAGGTCTTCGAGGAAGATTCCGGGCTGTGCGAGAAACGAAGAATAGTTGGGGAAGTGCAGCGCAAAGCCGGCCGGCGCGTCCTCCCAATAGGCGAGCAGCACCTCGGCCGCGGGCTTCGGCCCGAACATGGTGTCGCGCAACGTGTCCTCGGTCGCTGTGACGATGTGCGTGAGCTTTTCGTATTCCGCCAGCCCAAGGATCATGTCGAGGATGATGGGGATGTCCTTTTCCGTTGCTTCCCTGATGCGGACAGGCGCCATGATTCTTCCAGTCCGATGCTCTCTACTTTCCGGCAACCCGCTCGCGCAGCCAGTGGATCTCTTTTTCGAGCGCTCCGCGGTAGACGCCGATATCTGTCTTCCAACTGATGACGTTGAACCCCAGTTCGAGCCACTCCTCCGCCTGCTGCTCGCTGCCGGGCTGAATGCCGGCGGTCTTTCCGTGGGCCCTGGTTGCCGCGACAACTCGCTTCAGGGCATCGAGAAAGCGCGGGTTGTGAAACTCGGCGGGAATCCCCATTGAGGACGAAAGATCGAAGTGGCCTACCCACAGCACATCCACGCCTTCCGTCGCCGCGATGGCTTCGCAGTTGTCCACACCCAATGGCGATTCGATCTGGCAGATCACCGTGGTGTTCTCGTTGGCGTGCTTCAAATACCCGGCGGTGTCCGGAGCCACGTAATCATTGTGCGCCGTACCCAGCCCGAGACCTCGTTTGCCGAGCG
>JADLBG010000841.1 GCA_020847895.1 Bryobacterales bacterium | reverse complement strand
GGCCGAGATCCAGATCTGGCGCACGGGGGAATTGGGGCTGACGACGAACTTGGCGGGAGGGTCGTCGAACTCGATGGTAATGGCTCCGGCGTTCTGGTCCACCTCGAAGCCGTAGCGGTCGGCGGCGTCGAGCAGGGCTTTGTAGAGCGCGGTTAAGGCCTCATCGCAATGCTGTTGGAATTGCTGGTCATCCATGGTTCAAGTAAAACAGTACCAAAGTTATCAGATTGAAGAATCCTAATGGGGGAGCGGAGCATCTGTTACCCTGTAAGTTTGCGCCTTGACTGACCCTCTGGGAGTGGCATGCAAATTGTCTGTAAGCGGCACACCGAGATTCCGCACACGTCGAAACTGTTCAGCGACCTGCTGTATCACTTTGATCGCGTCTCTTCCTTTTACCCCCATGCACCGTTAGATGCGGGCGGTTTTGCCGCGGCGGCAAAGGAGATCGATTTTTCGTCGGAGCGGCGGTGGCGGCTGGTTTCCGCGCTGCGGGCGCAGGGCAACAGCGGAGCGCTCCTCGAGGCGCTGAGCAAAGAGGGAACGGTGGCGGTGCTTACGGGGCAGCAGGTGGGGCTGTTTTCGGGGCCTGCCTACTCGATCTACAAGGCGCTGACCGCGGTACGGCTGGCGCACGAACTTACGGCGCAGGGTATCGCCGCGGTTCCGGTGTTCTGGCTGGCGACAGAGGACCACGATCTGGATGAGGTAAGTTCGGCGTGGACCTTCACTCCCGCGCATGAGCCGGTTGGGCTGCGGGTGGAACACGCTTCGAAATCGGACATTCCGGTGGGGGGCATCCGGCTGGGGGGACTGCCGCTCGAGGCGCTGCGCAAATCGATGGAAGGGTTCCCCTTTGGGGAGGAAGTGAACGCCCTGGTGAGGGAATGGTACGCGCCGGGACGGACGTTCGGGGAGGCGTTTGCGGGTCTGTTGCGGGGCTTACTTGGCCGGTACGGGATGCTGTTTTTTGATCCGATGCATCCCGAGTCGCGGAGACTGGCGGCTCCGTTCCTGGCGGAAGCGGTGGATGCCGCGCCGGAGTTGACGGAGGGGCTGCTGGAGCGAAACCGGAAACTGGCCGGGGCGGGCTATCACGCACAGGTTCACATCGAGCGCACGACGTCGCTTTTCTTTTTGCTGGAGGGGGGGCATCGCATCAACCTGCGGCGGAAGAACGGCGACTACCACGCCAGGGAGCGGCGGTTCGAGGCCGCCTATCTTCGCGACCATGCCGAGGAGCTTTCGCCGAACGCTACATTGCGTCCGGTGGTGCAGGATTCGATGTTTCCGACCGTGGCCTACATCGGCGGGCCGGCGGAGTTAGCATACCTGGCGCAGAGCGAGGTCATTTACCGGAAACTACTGGGGCGGATGCCGGTGGCCGTGCCGCGGAATGCGTTCACGCTGGTGGATGAGCGGAGCAGGAAGCTGATGCACCGTTACGGGCTGCAGCTTGATTCCTTTTTCGGGGGAGAGGATCATCTGTGTGAACGGATCGCGGAGAAGCTGGTTCCGCCGGAGTTGGACGCGCTTTTCGACGAGGTGGGCGCGGCAAACGAAGCGAACCTCCAGCGGCTGCATGGTTCTATTGAGAAGTTCGACTCAAGCCTGGGGGCGGCATGGAACAAGAGCGCGGCCAAGATCCAATACCAGTTGCGGAAGATGCGGCGGAAGGTGGCCCGGGAGGCGCTGCGGAGAAGCGAACGGGCGCGGGAAGAGGGCCGGTACCTGTACCATCTGCTCTATCCGCACAAGCATCTGCAGGAGCGGTTCTACTCGATTCTGCCGTTTGTGGCGGGGCACGGTTTCGAACTTATGGACCGGCTGTATGAGACGGTCCACGTGGATTGCGCGGACCACCACCTGCTGTTCCTGTAGAATCGGCCTAGGGACTTTTTCGATCCATGCATACTAATCCTGTAAAGAAAGCCCTGCGGGAGGGCAAAGTACAGCTTGGCACTTCGTACGCCATGCTGCGATCACCGGACATTGGGCGCATCCTGGCCACGGCGGGCTTCGATTGGGCGTTCGTCGACGGGGAGCACGGCTGGTTCGGGCTGGAGACGATACGCGACATCTGCAAGGAATCGACGGCCGCGGGGCTGATGCCGATTGTGCGTGTCGCGGATTTGCAATATGACCTGGTGGCGCGATCGCTTGACTGCGGAGCGATGGGGATCATGCTGCCGCGGGTCGAGGACGCGAAGTTGCTGGAGAAGGTGATCAGTTGGACGAAGTACCCGCCGCTTGGCATACGCGGCTATGGCCTGACAGCACATCACGTGGATTATGCGAAGGCGACGATCGCGGACATCATCCGGCACATGAACGAGAACATCATGGTGGTGATGCAGATTGAAACCAAGAAGGCATTCGATATGCGGGATGAATTGCTTTCTGTTCCGGGGATCGACGCGGTGATGGTGGGTCCGGCGGATTTCTCGATTTCGCTGGGGGTTCCGGGCGAATTCACGCATCCGGAACTGGTGGAGCACATGGAGGCGATCCGGGATAGCTGCCTCAAGTACGGCATTGCGCCGGGGACGCAAACGCGCACGTTATCGCTGGCGAAGTTCTGGCGGGAGCGCGGGATGCAGTTTCTCGGGTGTTCGAGCGAGGTTGCGATGCTGCTGGAGCGAGGGCAGGAGATTACGGCGGCGCTGAAGTAGGGTTGGGCGGAAGGCTTGGCCGGCCCGGTGAACTGCTTGAGGCTGGGGGCGTTGCCAACCCATTGTCACCGCGAAAAGGTGAACTCCGTAGTGCTACCGTTAGCCGGCCCTGTAACCCGGTTTAACGATACTAAAGCCATGTTGAGAAACAGGCTGCTACCCAAAGCAGCGCAAACAGCGGGTAGTCTGTTTCGAAGCCCAAGCTCACGTTAACTTCGGGTGATCGCTCCCGAGTCGAGCCTCCGCGCCCCGAAGCCGGAAACTCTCCTGGCAGCGGCATTTCTGAGCGGTTCGATAGCCGACAACAACGGCCTCCTCAGGATTACAGTTCACCTCGGGAACGCCGCCGGCGGCTTCGAGTGGGGTCAAGAAACGTTGTCCCGCAGCCCGGCGGAAATGATTCGCGTTCACGATCAGATTGCCGCTGCCGCGGCCGCATGGATGCATCTACCCGGCCCCCGTCCGCAACTCCGCAGCATCACCTCCGATCTCGATGCCTTCACCCTGTTCCAGAAAGGATCGCGGGCAACCACGCAAAAGCCGTGGAGCTGATGCAAGGCGCCGCCGTCGAGGAGCCGCTCGAGAAGCTGTTCGCCGCCATGATCTACCGTTCAGCCGGACGGCTCGACAAGGCCGCGCAGTTCGCCAGTTCGGTCCCATCTTCCAGCTCTCCGGTCTTGCTGGCTTGCGCCAAGGCGCTCCTCAATGACAAACCCGCCGCGCTCCGGCTGTTGGACCGGGCCGTCCAGGAGCGGGATCCGCGATTGGTCTGGCTGAAACGGCTCCCCATGCTCACCCCCCTCCAAGGCGATCCGCGCTACCGGAACATTCTCCAGATGGCCGGACTGGGCAACAATTGACGCGTTTCCGAGCAAGCTGGAATGGGCCTCCTGGCCGGTGGATCAGGATCAGTTTGGTTAGAATGCGCCCATGAGAATCAAACTCACCAGCATCCTCGTGGACGATCAGCAACGGGCACTCCGCTTCTACACCGGCATACTCGGCTTTCGGAAGAAGCATGATATCCCCGTGGGCGCCTACATGTGGCTGACTGTAGTGTCGCCGGAAGGGCCGGAGGATTTGGAACTGTCGCTCGAACCGAATGCCAACCCGGCGGCGAAGACCTTTCAGGCGGCGATGTTCGCCCAGGGCATCCCGCTGGCCGCATTCGAGGTGGCCGACATCGCGGCCGAATACAAGAGGCTGAAGGAACTGGGTGTCGTATTCACCACCGAGCCGTCAAAGGCTGGTCCCGTTACCATCGCCGTGTTCTCGGACACCTGCGGCAACTTGATACAGTTGTATCAGCCTTCGTAGTACAAGGAGGAACGGATGGTCAGGCTGCTGTGTTTGTCAGTCGCCGCCGCAACTCTGCTGATCACGCGGGACAGACAGAAAGAAACCGCCCTGGGCGCGAGCCTGGCGAGAGATGTGCGCAGCCGGAACCCGGTGATTGAGGACCCAATGGTTCAGGCCTACATCGAAGGTCTGGGACGGCGCCTGGCAGCGAAAATGCCGGACGTTGAACTGGCTTGGACGTTCCACGTGATTCGAAATGACTGGGGCGGACGCGCGCGCGAACCGGTCGCCCTCCCCGGGGGATTCCTTTTCGTGCCGGCGCCGTTGCTCGGGGGAAGCGAGGGCGAGTTGGCCCGTGTCCTGGCGCACGCGATGGCGCACGTGGCGGAGCGGCATGGATTGGTCCGCGTGGAACGCGGACCAGGGACCGCATCGTCCGCTGTTCCATTGATCTATCGCGGCGGGTCTCCGTTCGGGCTCCGTGGGTGGCGGCCCGAAGAGGAAGCGGAGGCGGACCGGATCGCATCGCGCATCACAATCGGTGTCGAGCCGGATCCCGGGTTTCCCGCCGTGCAGAGCCGCGTGCGGGAACTGACAAGGCCCGGAACAATGCAGCCGCCTCGTGCCCCCAGCCTGCGGCGCCCTGGCGAGCGCTGAGGGCGTTAAAATTCACTCATACGTTCTTGACTCGCGCGAGTCAGAAAGAGCATGACGAATCAGCGCATCCTCGTAATCGAAGACGATGAGAATGTGCGCGATACGATCGCGGTAATGCTGGAGCAGGAGGGGTTCCGGATTCACCTCTCGGGGAACGGGAATGAGGGACTCGACCTGGCGCTGCGGCACAAGCCGGATCTCGTGCTGGTCGATCTCCGCCTGCCTGGGCTGAGCGGCGTGGACATCTGCAAGCGGCTCCGCGCGGCGCGGATGCAGACAGCCATCATCGTTTTGAGCGCCGTCGGCGACGAGGTGGACAAGGTGCTGCTGCTCGAAATCGGAGCGGATGACTATGTGGTCAAGCCGTTCGGACGGAGAGAATTGCTGGCCCGCATCCGCGCGGTGTTGCGGCGCACCTTGCCGGACCAGCCGCGCACGGTGATCTTCGGGGAAACGGAAGTGGACCTCGAGCGGCGCATCGTGTTACGGGCGAGCCAGGAGGTGCGGATGACGCCGTCGGAGTACAATCTGCTGGTGTACTTTTTGCAGAACCCGGATCGGGCTTTGACCAGGGACATGATCTTGAATTCCGTGTGGGGATACGATGCGGCGCCGAATACGCGAACCGTGGACGCGCACGTCGTAAAGCTGCGGCAGAAACTCGAGCCCGACGCGGAGATGCCGCGGCATTTTGTGACGGTGCATGGCGTCGGATATCGTTTCCTGCCGTAGTTCGCCGCTGTGTGGCACGAGCAATCTGACTAGGGAAAGGGGGGGCATTCCGGTGTCCCACCGGTTGGTGTTGATTGTCGAGGATTCACGCGAAGTGGCGTCGAACCTGGAGATCGCGTGCTCGTCGATCGAGGGCGTCGAGGTCGAGGTGGCGATGGAGGCGGAGCAAGCCTGGCAGATGCTGGCGCGCTCCGTCCCGGGAGATCGAGTGGTGATTGTGACCGACATTCAACTACCGGATGCGGACGGATTCGATCTGATCCGCCGGATTCGGGAGGACGCGCGCTTTGCCCGGACTCCTGTGATCGCGGTGAGCGCCAATGAGGACCCCTCGTTTGCCCAGCGGCTGGCCCGGTTCGGCGTGAAAGCCTTCTATCCGAAGCCTTATTCCCCCATGCGGTTGAAGAGCCACCTCGAGGCGCTGCTCAACGGCCCGGCGCCGGCGCCCTGAGACGAGACGGAACTAAGGACTGCAAGTGAATCCGCGCCGCATCTCCCTGTTGTGGAAAATCTGGCTGTCGACGTCCGTGGCGTTGACGGCGATGTTTGCGCTGATGGGCTACCTCGTGCAAGAGAGCGTGCAATATACCGCCACGCGAAGTCTACAGGAAGAGGTGCAATCGAGCGCGAAGGCGTACCAGGCGCTGTGGGAAGAGCGGGCGGAGGTGCTCGAAACGCTCGCCCGCGTCTTGAGCGGGATGCCGGCGACCCTGTCGGCCCTCGAGCGAGGCCGCGGTGACGCCAGAGAGTCCGTGGCGGAGGTGTGGAACCGCGCGCTCGGCAAGGCGCGCGCGCATTCGTTTATCCTGCTTTCCGGCGCGAGGGGCGAACTGGTGACGGTGGTCCCGCGCGACTCGGTCATTCCTTCGAACGTGCCGGTGCTGGTGGAGCATGCGCGACGCTATTTCCCGCAACAGGCGAAGGGCTTCTTCGTGGAGAACAGTATTCTTCACCAGGTGGCCCTGACACCCATCTACGCCGCCGAGGGGAGGCTGAACGGAGTGCTGGTGGCAGGATTCCCGGTAACTGACGGAGTGGCCCAGCAGCTCAAGGAGTCGACCGGGCGCAGCGAGTTCGTCTTCGCCGCTCGCGGGCAGGTATATGCATCGACAATGAGCGACCGGCTCACGGGAACCGTCGTCCGGAACCTGGCGCGCGAGCCGTCGATGCTCGTCAGTGACGGAACCCACGAGTACGTTCCCCTTTCGCGCGACCTCGAGGACATGGAGGGCAAGGTGGTGGGGAAGTTGTACATCCTGCGCTCGTTCGAAGATGCGCGGGAGAGCGTCGCCGCGCTGCGGCGGAGGATCTTCTTCATCTGGGAGGCGGCGATTGTCATCGGCCTGATGGTCACCTATTTGGCCGCGGAGTGGATCGTCAAGCCGGTGAAGGATCTGGACAAGGCGGCATCGGAAGTGGCCATGCAGAACTACGACTACCGGGTGGCGGTGGATAGCGACGACGAACTGGGGCGGCTGGCCGCGACGTTCAACAAGATGTGCGAGTCACTGCAATCGGCGCGCGCGGAACTGATCCGGCGGGAGCGGATTGCCACCATCGGGCGGCTGGCTTCATCGATTGTGCATGACTTGAGAAATCCCCTCGCGGCCATCTATGGCGGTTCGGAGCTACTGGTTGACACGCAGCCGACTCCCGAACAGAGGCGAAGGATCGCGGAGAACATCTACCGGGCGTCGAGGCGGATCATGGAGCTTCTGGACGATCTGGTGAGGGTGACGCGCGGCAAGACGGGTCGCGAGGAGACCTGCCGGTTGGCAGATGTAGTGCGCGAGTCGCTCAGTTCTCTCGAGAATCAGGCGCAGACGCAGGGGGTAAAGCTGGTGGTGGACATCCCTCCGGAGGTCGATGTGGTGGCGGATCGGGCTCGGCTGGGGGGAGTATTTGTCAACCTCGCGCAGAACGCGCTCGACGTGATGCCGGATGGGGGCGAGGTGCGGATCCACGCAGCCGCGGAGGGCGCCTGGGTGACGGCGGAGGTGGAAGATACCGGACCGGGCATTCCCCGCGAGATTCGGAGCCAGTTGTTCGAGCCCTTCGTAAGCCACGGAAAGAAAAACGGATTGGGCTTAGGCCTCGCCCTGGCGCGGCAGACCGTGTTGGACCACGGGGGAGACCTGTGGACAGGTCCGGACGAGGGGCGCGGAGCGCGGTTCTTCCTGCGACTGCCGGCAGGCGCGGATCCCGCGCAGTTGAAGTAAACCCTATCCTCAAGTGCGACAATCAAAATATGCATTCGTCAGTCTCGCGCTCGGAGTAGGCCGGAATGTGGATTGTCCGTATCGCCCTCGACAGACCCTATACCTTTATCGTTTTCGCTCTGCTGATCCTCATCCTCAGCCCGGTCATCATCCAGCGCACGCCGACCGACGTCTTCCCCAATATCGATATTCCCATCATCGCCGCCTCCTTCTACTACACAGGCTTGAATGCCGAAGAAATCGAGGAGCGCATCACGTCCCAATACGAGCGCATCCTCACCACCACGGTCAACGATATCGAGCACATCGAGTCCACCTCCACCAATGGCCGGACGATCGTCAAGGTCTTCTTTCAACCCAATGCCGACGTCAACGCCGCTACTGCCCAGGTGACTGCCGTCTCTCAGTCCGTCCTGCGCCAACTCCCCGCCGGCATCACCCCTCCCTTCATGATCGTCTACAACGCCTCCAGCGTTCCCATCCTCCAACTCGGCCTCGGCGGCGAAGGTCTTTCCGAACAGGAACTCTTCGATTACGGCGTCAACTTTATCCGCACCCGCCTCGTCGCTGTCCCCGGCTGCGTCATCCCCTACCCCTACGGAGGCAAACAGCGCCAGATCGTCGTCGACCTCAACCCCGCCGCGCTTCAATCCCGCGGCCTTTCTCCCGCCGACGTCGTCGCCGCCATGACCGCGCAAAATCTCATCGTCCCCGCCGGCACCTCGAAGATCGGACAGTTCGAATATGACGTGGATCTGAACGCCAGCCCTTCCAAGGTGGAGGAATTCAACGATTTTCCGGTGAAAGTCGTCAACGGATCCCCCATCTTCATGCGCGACATCGCCCACGTCCGCGACGGCTTCTCCCCACAAACCAACATCGTCCGCCAGGACGGCAGGCGCGCCGCGCTTCTCACCATCTTGAAGAACGGCAACGCCTCTACGCTCTCCGTCGTGGCAGGAGTGCGTAAACTCCTGCCGGCCGTTGCCGCGACACTGCCCTCTTCCCTCAAGATGCAGCCGCTCGGCGATCAGTCCATCTTCGTCCGCGCAGCCATCAGTGGAGTACTGAGGGAAGCCGTGCTTGCCGCCGCCCTCACCGGGCTCATGATCCTCATCTTTCTGGGAAGCTGGCGCAGCACGCTCATCATCGCCGTGTCCATCCCGCTGTCGATCCTCACCTCCGTCATGGCGCTGAGCTTTCTCCACGAAACCATCAACATCATGACCCTCGGCGGACTCGCTCTTGCCGTCGGCATCCTTGTCGATGACGCCACCGTCACCATTGAAAATATCGAACGCTTCATGGAAGAGGGCCACGAACTCCACTCGGCGATTCTCGAGGGGGCAGCCCAAATCGCCGTTCCCGCCCTGGTGTCCACGCTCTCCATCTGCATCGTCTTTCTGCCCATGTTCTTCCTCACGGGCGTCGCGCGATACCTCTTCATCCCTCTGGCCGAGGCCGTGGTCTTCGCCATGCTTGCCTCCTACGTCCTGTCGCGGACTCTCGTTCCCACCCTCGCCATGTACCTTCTGCGGCTGAAATCCCACGCGCCCACCTACAACCCGTTCATCCTCTTCCAGCGCGCTTTTGACCGCGCCTTCGCAGCCTTCCGCGCCGCCTACGTCGCCATTCTCTCCATGCTGCTGCGCTCCCGCGCCGTCTTCGTCCCTCTCTTTCTCCTCGCCTGCTGCTCCGCATTCCTTCTCTACCCCTGGCTCGGACAGGATTTCTTTCCCACCTCGGACACCGGACAATTCAAGCTGCACCTGCGCGCCAAAACAGGAACACGCATCGAAGAAACCGCCCGCATCTGCGATCTTGTTGAACAATCCATCCGCCGCCACATCCCCAAAGGCGAACTCGCCGGGATCCTTGACGAAATCGGCATGCCTTACTCCAGCATCAACACCATCTACAGCAACTCCGCCCCCGTAGGATCCGCCGACGCTGACATCTTCGTCTCGCTTACCGAAGACCACCGCCCCACCGGAGAGTACGTGCGCGCCCTGCGCGCCGCGCTTCCGCGCGAATTCCCGGGCGTCGCATTCTACTTCCTTCCCTCCGACATCATCAGCCAGATTCTCAATTTCGGACTTCCCGCTCCGATTGACGTCCAGATTATCGGCAAGAACGTCGAAGCCAACCGCGTACTCGCCGACAACATCATGAACCAGATGCGGCGAATTCCCGGCATCGCCGACCTCCGCATCCAGCAGGTATTCGACCAACCGAAACTGCACCTCGTCACCGACCGCGTCAAGGCGGCCCAAAGCGGCTACACCCAGGCCGACGTGGCCCGCAGCCTGCTCATCTCCCTCAGCGGCAGCTTCCAGACACAACCCACCTTCTGGCTCAATCCGGATAACGGCGTCAGCTACAACGTCGTGACACAGACGCCGCAATACGCCACCGGCTCTCTTCAGGACTTGGGCGGTATTCCCCTCTCGCGGCAGGGTTCGAACGCCCCCGAAATCCTTCGCAACGTCACCTCCATCCATCGCGGCAGCGGAATGGCCAACGTCGACCACTACAACATTCAACGCGTCGTTGATATCTACGGCGGCGTCGATGGCCGCGACCTCGGCGGCGTCGGGAAAGAAGTGGAGCGCATCGTCGAAGCCAACCGCAAGCATCTGGCGCGTGGTTCGGAGATGATGCTGCGCGGACAGGTGGACACCATGCGCTCGTCGTTCGTCAGCCTGCGCGCGGGGCTGCTCTTCGCCGTTCTCCTTGTCTACCTGCTCATAGTGGTCAACTTTCAATCGTGGCTCGATCCGTTCATCATCATCAGCGCGCTTCCCGCGGCCCTCGCCGGCATTGTGCTCATTCTTTTCCTGACCCACACCACCCTCAGCGTCCCGGCCATGATGGGGGCCATCATGTGCATGGGTGTCGCCACCGCCAATAGCATTCTCGTCATCGCCTTCGCCAAGGATGTCCTGTTGAAGACAGGCGACCCAACCGGCGCCGCGCTTGCCGCGGGCGCCACGCGCTTCCGCCCCGTGCTGATGACCGCCCTTGCCATGATCATCGGCATGGTCCCCATGGCGTTGGGGATGGGGGAAGGCGGTGAACAAAATGCCCCACTCGGACGCGCCGTGATCGGCGGATTGGTGGTCGCCACCGTGGCCACGCTCACCTTCGTGCCGGCTGTGTTCAGCCTGTTGCATCGCCGGCGCCCGCCCAACCCGCCGCATCCGGTGATGGCGGAGTAAGTTCCAGAGAAGGAAAATGACGAAAGAGGAAATGACAGAGCCCCACGAGCGCCGCCCAGCCGGCCTCGCCGCCCATCCGCGCATCTCCCGCATCACCTTGATCCTGCTCGCCGCCGTCATTGCCGCCGCCGCCGCGGTGCTCTATTCCACCATCCGTTCCGGAATCCGCGCCCGCGTGCAGGCGGACACGGTCCTGAAGCAGGACACCCTCGATATGGCGGTGCCCACCGTGGCTGTTGTTCGTCCCGAACCCGGGTCCTCGGCCGAGGAACTCGTGCTTCCCGGCAACGCTCAGGCGTTTGTGGCAACCCCGATCTTCGCCCGCGTCAGCGGCTACCTCAGGAAATGGTATTCCGATATCGGAACCCGCGTGAAGGCCGGAGATCTGCTCGCCGAAATCGAAACGCCGGAACTCGACCAACAGTTGCACCAGGCGCGGGCTGACCTCGGCGCCGCGCAAGCGAACTACGAATTGGCGCGCATCACCGCCGAGCGCTACCAGAACCTGCTCAAGACGGAAGCAGTCGCACGTCAGGATGTCGATAACAAAGTCGGCGACATGCAGGCCAAGAAAGCTGTGGCGGCCTCCGCCGCTTCCAACGTACGGCGTCTTGAAGAGCTGCAGCGGTTCCAAAAAGTTTACGCCCCCTTTGACGGCGTCATCACAGCCCGCAATACGGATATCGGCGCGCTCATCGATGCCGGCGCCAATTCTCCAGGGAAGGAACTGTTTGACCTCTCGGCCACCCACCGCCTCCGCGTTTTCGTGAACGTCCCCCAAACCTACTTCCGCTGGGCTGCCGCCGGCAAGCCTGCCGGTCTTACCCTGGCCGAATACCCAGGCCGTGTCTTCACCGGCGTGATCGCCCGCACCGCCGATGCCATTGACCCCACTTCCCGCACCCTGCTCACGGAAGTAGACGTGGAGAACAAGACAGGGGAACTCCTGCCCGGCGCCTTCCTCTCCGTCCACCTCCGCGTGGGCGCCAGATCCGGAGCGGTTAGCCTCCCGGCCAATACATTGATCTTTCGCGCGGCCGGATTACAGGTGGCCGTGGTTCGCGCCGGCAAAGCCGTGCTGGTTCCCGTAACGATGTCCCGGGATTTCGGCACTACAGTCGAGCTTTCTGACGGCGTAACCACTTCCGATCTCGTGATCGAAAACCCCTCCGATTCCCTCACCTCGGGAACTTCCGTGCGCGCCATCGAAGTCCACCCGGGGAAGGACACGAAGTGAAGCGCCCGTTCGCTGTCTGGTGCGCCATGGCCCTGCTCGGGCTGTCCGGTTGCGCCGTGGGTCCCAAGTACACCCGTCCGCCAGTCCCTACAGCCCCTGCCGACAACGGACAACTCCCCGCGCAGTACAAGGAATCAGGCGGCTGGAAACAGGCCCAGCCCGCTGAAAATACCCTCCACGCCGAATGGTGGAAAGCATTCCATAATCCCGAGTTGGACAGCCTCCAGGCACAGATCGATGTGTCGAACCAGACGTTGAAGGCAGCCGAGGCCCGTTTCCGCCAGGCGCGCGCCCTGGTCGCCGAAAGCCGTTCCGCCCTCTACCCCAACCTCTCCACCCTCCCCTCCATCTCCACCAACCGACTCTCCGCGAACAGCGCCAACCGCCCCGCCAATGTGCGCGAGTATTCCAATCTGGCGGCGCCGGTCGATTTCTCCTACGAACTCGATGCCTGGGGCCGCATCCGCCGTTCCATCGCCGCCGCTCGCGAGGAACTCCAGGCCACCGCCGCCGACCTCGAAACCCTCCGCCTCAGCCTGCACGCGGAAATGG
>JADLBG010000900.1 GCA_020847895.1 Bryobacterales bacterium | reverse complement strand
CTCGATGAATCTCGACGGGATTATCAACGGGGCGCTGTTCGACGTGGAGTATGACGAAATGGTGCTGGTGCGGGACATCGAGTTCTACAGCATGTGCGAGCACCATATGCTGCCGTTCTTCGGGAAGATGCATGTGGCTTACCTGCCGAAGGACAAAGTGATCGGCCTGAGCAAGATACCGCGAATTGTGGATATGTATGCGCGGCGGCTGCAGGTGCAGGAGCGGCTGACGAAGGAAGTGGCGGAGACGCTCGAGGACGTATTGAAGCCGCGTGGAGTGGCGGTGGTCTGTCAGGCGCGACATTTTTGCATGATGATGCGCGGGGTGGAGAAGCAGCATTCCGGGACAACCACCAGTTCGATGCTAGGGGCCTTTCGGACGCAGAAGGAGACGCGGGACGAGTTTCTTTCGCTGTTGTCGCATGGAATCAGCAGCTTTTGAGGGCTGACAGGCTCGGCTGACGCTGGATGGCGGGAGTTCTCAAGTTTGACATCTTCCCGACGCCCCAATTAAACTATTGTTTTTGGGGATCTCCCACAGACAGGAGTAGTGCGCCTTCCACACACTTCGGTTATCGATGGCGCACGGTGCAAGTAAATGCCAAAACGTACTTTTCAGCCGAACAATCGCCGCCGGGCGAAGACTCACGGATTCCGCGCCCGCATGGCGAGCAAGGACGGGCAGCAGGTTCTGGCGCGGCGCCGCGCCAAAGGCCGCTGGAAACTTACCGTCAGTGACGAACGCGTGGTTCGCTACGCAAAGATGAAATAACTCTGGCTCCGAACGCACAGCAATCGTACTCTTTCCCCAAGAAACACCGTTTGCTTCGTTCGAGCGAATTTCGCCGGGTTTATGACCAAGGTTCCCGCTTTTCCAGTCCGTTATTTACGGCAGTCCTATGGCCGAATCCGGAAGCGGCGGGACCGCGGGTGGGGTTCACCACTCCCAGGGCGCTGGGACGGGCCGTGCGGAGAAATCGCATGAAGCGGCGGCTGAGAGAGGCGGTGCGGCTGGAGCTTTTTCCGAGGCTGGGGCCGCGGTGGGACATCGTCATCAATCCTCGCAAAGCGCTTTACGATGCGGACTGGCAGACCATCCTTCGTGAAGTGAGCAGACTGGTAGCGCGATGCGGGAACTCCTGATCGCTTTGTTGCGTTTCTACAAGCGGTGGATCTCTCCTCTCCTGCCCTCGGCTTGCCGTTTTGCTCCCACCTGTTCGGAGTACATGATGCAGGCAGTGGAAAAACATGGGGCCGCGCACGGCGTCTGGTTGGGCTTGAAGCGGCTGAGTAAGTGCCATCCGTTTCATCAAGGGGGCTATGATCCCGTTCGCTAGCGTGACCGAATTAGAATAATGGCCAATTCCAGCAAAGATCCGGATCCATCG
>JADLBG010000840.1 GCA_020847895.1 Bryobacterales bacterium | reverse complement strand
GGCGAAGCTTGTGATACTATCCGGATTGAGAGGCTTGGTTCCGGCAGTCAAAGAGGAGATTGAGAGCATGCCCATCGAAATCGACATCATGGAGAACGAATGGCTGGCGGAGATCTTCCACCAAGGCAAGGAGAGAGGACTCGAGCAAGGGATCGTGAAAGGACTCGAGCAAGGCCGCACCGAAGCCGCCCGCCATATTCTTGCCAGGCAATTGGAAAAACGCTTCGGCCCCATACCCATGGAACTCGCTCTGCAAATTGAATCAGCGGATCTGGAAACCCTCGAACGCTGGAGCCTCCGGCTGATAGACGCCCGAACCGCAGTGGAAACCTTCGATTAGCGCTACCAGGCCTGCCGGTAGAGGTGGAGCAGATCCTCCTCCGTGCACGGTCGCGGATTCGAGAGGTGGCATCCGTCTTCGATAGCCTTCCCGGCGAGCATGCCGAGGCTCGACTCGGGAATCCCATAGTCTCGCAGCCGGGGCTGAATCCTGCACAGCCCGTTCAGCTCCTTAGTGCGATCGATGATACTGGCCACGCCGGCTTGCCGGGCGAGCGTGATCATGCGTTCCTTTGCGGCATCGTGGTTAAACTCCAGCACGTAAGGAAGCAACACCGCGTTGGCCGTGCCATGGTGCATCCCGAACTCCGAAGAGAGCGGATGCGCGAGGGAATGGGTAGCTCCAAGTCCCTTTTGGAAGGCAATGGCGCCCATCATCGAAGACATCAACATGTTGCCGCGAGCCTCGACATCCCGCGGATTCGCCATCACGCGGGGAAGATTTTCCGACGCCAGGCGTGCGCCCTCCAATGCAATCGCATCACACAGAGGATGGTAGCCCTTGGCGAGATAGGCTTCCACATTGTGCGTGTAGGCATCCATCCCGGTGCCTGCCGTCACGCCTGCCGGCAGGTCCAACGTCAGTTCCGCGTCATTGATGGCCACCGACGGAATGAGGTAAGGACTAAAGATGACCGTCTTGCGATTTGTCTTTTCAATGGTGATGACGGACGACCGGCCGACTTCGCTTCCCGTACCCGCCGTGGTGGCAATCGCGACATATGGCGGAAGGTCCGGGGAGATGCGCTTCCAGCCGTCAACGAGATCGTCGTAATCAGCTAAAGGAAGCGGATGAGTCACCTTGAGCCGGATGGCCTTGGCGGCGTCCAGCGGTGATCCTCCTCCTAACCCGATGACGCTGTCGCAGCCTTCACTCACGTACAGTTCCGCCCCATCGAGTACGTTCTGTTCCGTCGGATTGGGATCGACCTGCGTGAACACAACAGCATCAGGAGCCAGTTTGTGGATTCGTGTAAACACGGCGGTCTTGGCCAGACCGGCGTCTGTCACCAGCAGCGGCTTCTCCATGCCGCGCTGCTGCATCTCCTCGGGCAGCCGTTCCACGGCCCCGGGACCGAACAGGATCTTGGTTGGAAAAGAAAACGTCGAGATCATATGGATTCCAGATAGCGCGCCAGTTCCCAATCGGTAACTGCTTTTTCAAACTGTCGTACTTCCCACCTCCGAGTGGCGGCGTAGTGATCGACGAAGGCGTCGCCGAACCATTTCCGCGCCACCGCGCTTGATTGGAACCGCGAGGTGGCTTCGAACAGATTGGCAGCCAGGGGCGGCGCCTCCTTGGCTGCATAGGCATTCGTCGTGGGCGCGGGAGGATCGAGTTTCCGCTCGATCCCTTCCAATCCTGCCGCCAGTGACGCAGCCAGGGCGAGATATGGATTGATGTCCGCGCCGGTGATACGGAGTTCGACCCGGGTCGACTTTTCGCTGCCCGGAATAGCTCGCACCGCGGTTGTCCGGTTGTCCATCCCCCATGTCGCATTCACCGGCGCCCAAGCCCCGGGCACCGTGCGTTTATACGAGTTGACTGTGGGACAATACATCACCTGCAACTCCGGCATGAACTGAACCAGGCCCGCGATGTAATGATTCATCAGGGAAGATATGCGCTGCCGGCGGTCGAAAAAGAGGTTCTCGTTGCCCTCTCTGCTCCAAAGACTTTGGTGCAAATGACCGCTCGAACCGGGCAAGTCCGCATTCCACTTCGCCATGAAGGTGGGGATAACGCCGTGCTGCGAGGCGATCTCCTTCACCGCCGTCTTGAACAGCACCGCCTGGTCCGCCGCGGCCGCCGCATGATCCACATGAATGGCAGCCTCGTACACCCCGGGGCCCGTTTCGGTATGAAATCCTTCGAGGGGCACCTGGAATCCTTTGAGTTGCTCAATCAGATCCACCACCAGCGGAGAGTTCTGTGAGGCCCGCAGAACACTGTAGCCGAACATTCCCGAAGAAAGCGGCGTAAGATTGCGGAATCCCTTCTCCCGCAGTGCCCGGGGCGTCTCCTCGAACATCCAGAATTCGTATTCCGCGGCGGCATATGGCCGGAAATGACGCTCTTCCGCGAGGTGCACCACGCGCTGCAGCAACTGGCGCGGAGAAACAGTCAAAGGGTCTCCGCGGTGATCGTAGAGATCGAGGAGGAAAAAGGCAGTCCCCGGCTCCCAGGGAATCATCCGCAGCGAGGAAAGGTCGATCCGCGCGTGGGCGTCCGGATAGCCCGTATGCCACCCCGTGATGGATACGTTGTCGTAAAGCACATCGGCAATATCCCAGCCGAAGATCACGTCGCAAAACCCGAGTCCAGTGTCTGCCGCGGACTTGAACTTCTCCAGGCTGATGTATTTTCCGCGCAGAACACCGTCAATATCCACCGCGCTCAACTTCACACGCTCGATGTTATTTTCTTCAAATTTATCGAGAACTTCCGCCAGAGTCATCCCGTTGATCCTTAACGGCCCAGTGCGGGCCCTTGTATTTTCCCCGGGCTTCGATGCGGTAGATTCCCGCCAGCAGCAGGACGATCCCGATCAGCGTGCGGCCGGCGAGGTCGTTCGGTGGCATCATTAGCACGAAGCAGACCATCACAGTGTAGCCGATTGCCGCATAGTTCACCGCCCGGCTGTATTTCCCCAGGTTCCAAACGGCGTTCGAACGCCATTGGTTGCTCCGCAGTCCGAGAATAATCGGGATGAGATAGGCGACATAAAGCGCCACCGTGCTCAAGGAGGTCACCACTGGGATTACGCCGCTCCAGGCCATCGCAGCCATGGCGGCGAGCGTGACGGACCAGATCGCCGGACCTGGAGTCCCATGCCGTGGATTCACCCCGCGCAGCCAGTTCGAACCAGGCGTCCCGTGGTCGCGGGCAAGCGCGTAAAGGGTACGCGAGGCGGATGTGATGGCGGACAGGCCACAAAACCACATCGCCATCGAAGCCAGCGCAGCCACGCCGTTGCCGGCCCTCGCCCCTAGCGCGGATTGCAGAATCGCGATGGCGGCGGAGATGGGATTGCCGCTCGAGTCCTTCGCGTTCAACACCTGCGGGATGGAAGGAACCGCCAGAGTCAGGGCCAGCAGCAGGATGTAGCCAACCACTCCGCTGACCGCCACGGAAAGCACGATCCCCCAGGGCGCCCGCCGGCGGGGATCTTCCGTTTCCTCAGCCATGTGCGCCGAGGCGTCAAAACCGGTATACGTCCATTGCGCCTGAAGCAATCCGAGAAGAAAGGCCCATACGTACGGGGAATGGCCGCTGCTGTTGATCCCCTCCGCCAGAAACGCGACCGGCTTCAAGGGCGCGAACCAGAAAACCGTGCCCACCACCACCAGGACCCCGGCAATGTGCACAGCCACGCTCCCGTCATTGAGCCACGCCACTAACCGCACCCCGTAGTGGTTCAGTACAGCCTGCGTAATCAGGATGAACGCCAGCATGGCGAACAGATTCCCCGAAGTCGAGGGCCAGCCGAGGAACGGGAGAATGAATTGCGCGCAACTGTAATTGATGCCCGCCACCGCGGCAATGAGACCGAAGATATTGAGCCACGCGACAAACCACCCCCAGACAGGACCGCCCAGATCCGCCGCCCAGTGATACATGGCTCCGCTCGTCGGATACGCCGAACAGAGTTCCGCCATGCTCGCCGCGACGGTGAGGGTGAATACGGTCGCAATCGGCCAGCCCAGGGTCATTTCCAGCGGACCGCCCATCTCGAGGCCATATCCGTACAGAGTCACCGCACCGGTGAGGATCGAGATGATGGAAAAGCTGATGGCGAAATTCGAAAATCCGCCCATGTTGCGGAAAAGTTCCTGCGCGTAGCCGAACCGGCCCAGGTCTTCCTGGTCTCTACGGCGCGTCGCTGCGTGCTTATCCATGCAACTCTCTCCAGGGGAACTCTCTTCCGGGGGAACTCCCTCCGGCAGACAAAGGGACAGGATAACGCACTGGCGCGGGTTCGCGTAACATGAAGACATGGGGACGACGGCGGTGACCACCCTGGAGCAGTTCCTGACATTGCCGGACGACGGCTGCCGGCACGAACTCGATGAAGGAGCGCTTGTTGTGTCACCTCCCTCCAGTG
>JADLBG010000839.1 GCA_020847895.1 Bryobacterales bacterium | reverse complement strand
CTGTGTACGGCGAAAACGATCCGAACCTCGCCCAATTGAATCCGGACCAGCGGGCGCAGATGTTCGCGGTGGAGCGCCTGATGTTTTTCTATCTGCCGCGCATCTGCAACCACTGCCTGAATCCCGCCTGCGTGGCGTCGTGTCCCTCGGGAGCACTGCACAAACGGGGCGAGGACGGCATCGTGCTGGTAGACCAGAAGCGCTGCCGGGGTTGGCGGTCCTGCATCGCCGCGTGCCCGTATAAGAAGATGTACTACAACTGGCAGACGGGGAAGTCTGAGAAATGCATCCTCTGTTACCCGCGCCTGGAGACTGGGCAGGCGCCGGCGTGCTTCCACTCTTGCGTCGGACGGATCCGTTATTTGGGGGTCGTGCTCTACGACGCCGAACGGATCCGCGAAGTGGCGGGCCTGCCGCAGGACGAGTTGATCGAAGCGCAGCGTTCTCTGATTCTGAACCCGAACGATCCGGCCGTGATTGCCGCCGCGCGGCAAAACGGCGTTCACGACTCGGTGGTGGAATCCGCGCAGAAGTCACCCACCTACCGGTTCGTGAAGGACTGGAAGATTGCGCTGCCGCTGCACGCCGAGTACCGGACGCTGCCGATGCTGTTCTACGTGCCGCCGATGGCCCCGGTGATGGCGCAGAAGACCGGAACGACAGTGGATAACATCTCCGAGGATCTGTTCCACGACATCGACGACGCGCGGGCGCCCATCGAATATATGGCCTCGATGTTCGGCGCGGGCAACGCGGGCAAGGTCCGCTACGCTCTGCGCAAGCAGAAGGCGGTTCGCTGGTACCGGCGGGCGGTCACCGTCGGCGACGTGGACATGGCCACCGCCGAGAGAATGCTTCGGGAAGCCGATTGCTCTCCCGCTGAAGCCGAGGCGATCTACAAACTGACGTCGCTGTGCACCTTCGAGGACCGGTTCGTGATTCCCCCCATGCACCGCGAGCAGGCGGTGGAAATGCTCGAGGATCCGCTGGCCCATAAGCAGGGGGTCGGGTTCGGGTTCATGGAAAGTCCAAGGAGGGGACTATGAGCTTGTCGCAGTGGGCTGCCTTACTGGCGTATCCCTCACCGGACTACCACGCGTCGGCCCGCGCGTGCCTCGCCGCGGCGCCTTCCGCGGAGATGGAGGAATTTCTGCGAACGATCGACGGGCTGCCGGTCGAGGCTTTGCAAGAACTCTATACGCAGACCTTCGATTGGAATCCCGATACCACGCTCGATATCGGCTGGCACCTGTTTGGCGAAAACTACGACCGCGGCGATTTTCTCGTAAAGCTGCGGGCCGCGCTGCGATCCCACGGCGTGCCGGAATCGCAGGAGTTGCCTGACCACTTTTCCCACGTTCTGCAACTCATTGATCGCATGCCGGAAGACGACCGGGCCGACTTTGTTCGCAAGCACGTGCTGCCCGCGCTCGGAAAGCTGCGGGAAGGCTTGACCAAGACGGAGAGTTCGTTCCTTCCCCTTGTTGTTGCCCTCCGCAGGGAGATTGCGGAGATTGTTCCGGAAACAATTCTCACGGGAGATGGCCATGAGTAATTTATCAGCCTATTTTTACGCACTCTTTTTTGTTGCCCTGCCGTATGTGTCGCTGGTCGTGTTTTTCCTCATGACGATCGTGCGATACCGGACCGGCGCGTTCACCTACTCGAGCCTTTCCAGCCAATTCCTCGAAAACCGGCAGCATTTCTGGGCGTTGATGCCCTTCCATTATGGAATCCTAACGGTGCTCGGAATGCACATCGCCGCTTTTCTGATCCCTCGCGAGGTGGAGTGGTGGGCCAGGATTCCGCTCCGGCTGTGGGTCATGGAAACGGGTATGCTCGCGGCCGGGCTGTTGACTCTGGCCGGGTTGACTGCCGCCATGTTACGGCGCCACACCAACCACAAGATCGCGTTGGTGACGTCACCCGGTGACTGGGTGGTGCTCACGCTGCTGCTTCTGCAAGTGCTCTCGGGCATCGGCATCGCAATGATGTATCCCTGGGGGTCGTCATGGTTCGCCATCGCCGTGACGCCCTACTTGTGGTCGGTTGCCAAGCTGAACCCGAACATGGCGGTAGTCGCGGCCATGCCCGCGCTGATCCAGTTTCACATTGTCAATGCGTTCCTGATTATCGGGTTCTTCCCCTTCTCGCGGCTCGTCCACATTCTGGTTGCGCCGAATCCCTATCTGTGGCGCCGGCCCCAGGTAGTCCGCTGGTACCGGCGGCCCGCGGCAGCGAAAGGTTAGGAGCGGACTCATGACCCGGACCTTACGCGGTACCCCGTCACAAGGCCTGTGGGCGGCGACGCTCGGCTTCTTCTTCGGCTTCGCGGCTGTGGCGCTTTTCGGCCCCACGGCGGCGCGATTCCAGCAGGTGATGGAGCTAAGCCCCATGGCTGTAGGGTTCCTGATTGCCATGCCCGCGCTTTCGGGGTCGCTGTTGCGCATCCCGTTCGCGGCGTGGGTGGAAACTACAGGCGGACGTAAACCCTTCCTGATTCTGATGTGCCTGTCGTTGATCGGAATGGCGGGCCTGACGGCCGTTGCGCTGTGGGTCTATCCGGATCGTCTGACGGCCGCGTGGTATCCCGTGCTGCTACTCCTCGGGTTATTCTGCGGGTGCGGTATTGCCACGTTTTCCGTCGGCATCAGCCAGGTTTCCTACTGGCACCGCCAGCGGCAGCAAGGCCGGGCGCTGGCGATTTTCGGCGGCTTGGGCAACATCGCACCCGGTATTTTCACATTCGTGCTGCCCTTCGTCCTCCTCCAGTGGGGCTTGGGAACCTCTTACGTGGCGTGGTTTCTGATGTTGCTGGCGGGGACGGTGCTCTATGCCCTCCTGGGGCGCAACTCCTGGTACTTCCAGATGCGTCAACAGGGAGTCGCGGAGGCCGAGGCCCGTCGCGAGGCTCTCGCGCTCGGCCAGGAACTGTTTCCGGCTCGCAACCTCTCGGAGAGCCTGCGCGAGTCGGCGCGGTGCTCGAAGACATGGGCGCTGGTTTGTATCTATTTCACAACCTTCGGCGGATTCATTGCGCTCACCGCCTGGCTTCCCACCTACTATACGCAGTATTTCGGCCTCTCTCCGCTGCTGGCGGGCGCGTTGGCCGGCCTGTTCTCGCTCCTCACCTCGCTGATCCGCGTGGGGGGCGGCATGCTGGCTGATAAGCTCCGTGAAGGCGGCGAGAACACCGCGGTGCTGGCGCTCCTGATTCTACTTTCCGGGACCCTGGTGATGATCAGCGCTACCCGGTATGAGATGGCGCTTCCCGGGGAAATTCTCATGGCGTTCGGCATGGGCGTCACCAATGCGGCGGTGTTTAAGATGGTGCCGCAGGCGGTTCCGCGCGCGGTGGGCGGCGCGTCGGGCTGGGTCGGCGGGTTGGGGGCCTTCGGCGGATTCGCCCTGCCGCCCATCCTGGCGTTCGCCGTGCGGGATCTCGGAAAGGCGGGTTACGCCATCGGATTCATCGTATTTATATTTCTTACATTGCTATCGCTGACCATGACGTGGATTCTTAAATATTCCGGTGAAGCGGCGCCGGCGCCGGCCGCCTCCGCTGAACCTCCCAAAACGCTGGTGACCCACTGATATGAACACCCGCATTGCTACCATCGTTCTGGCCATCGGACTCGGCGTTTCCTGCGTCCTGCTCGCCACGAGGATTGGAAAACTGCATCTGCCCGGCAACCAGCAGGGCTATTCGCCGGCGCAGCCGATCGCCTATTCTCACTTGTTGCACGCGGGGGAGATGCAAATCCCCTGTCTTTATTGCCACTACCCCGCCCAGTCCAGCCGCCATGCCGGCGTTCCTCCGGCGAACCTCTGTATGAACTGCCACCGCGAGGTGACGGCGTCGCTCGGCGCCATGCATGCCGAGGACGAACTCGCCGCTAAGGAGAACCGAAAGCCAAGGCGGATTGTCTCCGCCGAGCTACAAAAACTGTACGACGCGCTGGCGCTCGATGCGAATCTGCAGCCGGACCCGGCTAAGAAGGAACAACCAATCGCATGGAACCGGATCCATGCGCTGCCTTCCTTCGTCTATTTCGACCATCGCGCGCACGTGCGGGTGAACGTCGCCTGCCAGCAATGCCACGGACCCGTGGAGACGATGAAACGCGTCCGCCAGTTTTCGGATCTGAGCATGGGCTGGTGCGTGAACTGCCACCGCCAGGTGAACAAGGAAGGCGTGGCGGGTGTCAATGTGCATGCGTCGACGGACTGCTCGACCTGTCACTTTTAAAAGGATTAGATCATGCCTGATAGACTTTGGCGCAGCTTGGATGAGTGGCAGGCTGCCTCCGAACCGGACGGCGCGGAGTTCCACGAGACCCCCATCGGTATCGAAGGCGGTCCGGATCGCCGCGGTTTTTTGAAGGCCGTAGGCTTCAGCTTCGGGTCGGCGGTGCTGGCCGGATGCAGCCGCACTGTTCAGAAGATTGAGCCCAACCTGATTCAGCCGGAAGGGTTTATTCCCGGACGGCCGGTCTACTACGCCTCCACGTGCGGCGCCTGCGGCGCGGCTTGCGGAACGTTGGTGAAGGTACGGGACGGACGGCCGATCAAGCTTGAAGGAAACCCGGACCATCCGGTCTCCCGCGGCGGTTTGTGCGCCGTGGGGCAGGCCTCCATCCTCGGGCTTTACGACAGCCAGCGTGTGGCCCAACCGCTGCTCGATGGCAAACTCGCGGATTGGGAACAAGCCGATGCGTTCGTACAAGGCCGTCTCAACGAGGCGCGGAAGAACGGAGCCGCGGTGCGGCTCCTCACCGGAACCGTGCACGGCCCGACCGAATCGGCATGGATTCGCCGTTTCCTGGACGGCTTCCGCAACGCCCGGCACGTGGAATACGACGCGCTCTCCGCCTCGGCGATACTCGATGCGCACGAGCAGACGCACGGCGCGCGCATCCTGCCCCGCTACCGGTTCGACAAAGCGGACGTGATCGTGTCGATTGACGCCGATTTCCTTGGCTCCTGGATTTCGCCTGTCGAGTTCGCGCGCGGCTATGCGGAATCGCGCGACCCGGTGGGAACCCGCTACGCCTGGCACGCTCAGGTGGAGTCGCGGATGTCGCTCACGGGGACGAAGGCGGACCGGCGGGTGCTGCTCGGTCCCAGTGAAATCGGGCGCTTCGTGAGCGACCTTGCCGAGGCGGTGCGAACGGGCAGTGCGAGCCGCGCGGAAGTGGCGGAATGCGCCAAGCGGCTACGTGACGCCCGCGGGAGCGGGCTTGTCATCTCGGGGAGTCAGGACGTCGCCACGCAGGCGCTGGTAAACCGGATCAATGAGGAACTCGGCAACTACGGTACCGTCCTCGAGACGGACCGCGCCAGCCGCCAGCGGCGTGGCGACGACCGCGCGCTTGAGAACCTGTTGGCCGAGCTGCGCGATGGCCGCGTGGATGTGCTGATTGTCGCCGGCGCCAACCCCGTGTTCGAACTGCCGGGCGGGGATGCGGTTTCGAAGGCGAAGCTGTTGTTGGTTCACGCGGAGCGATTGGATGAGACAGCGGCCAAGGCGCAGGTAGTTTCCGCCGCTTCGCACACGCTCGAGTCCTGGGGCGACGCCGAACCGGTGGAAGGAACGGCAAGCCTCGTGCAGCCCTGCCTGCGCCCACTGTTCCGGACGCGCACCTGGATCGAGACGCTGGCTGCCTGGTCCGGCAAGCCCGGCCCGGTGCTGGACATGCTCCGCGATCACTGGCAGAAGGAGATATTCCCCAAAACGAAATCCGGTCTTGCGTTTGACCGGTTCTGGGAGAAGACCTTGCAGGACGGCGTCGCGCGGTACGAGCCGGCGGCGCGCGCCAGAGCCGCGGCAGCGCGGCGCGAAGCGGCCGCGCCCCAGGCAGGAGAGACCGCGCGGCAGGAAGGCTTCCAACTGGTCCTCTATGCCAAACCGGCGCTGCTCGAAGGACGTCACGCCTACAATCCGTGGCTTCAGGAAATTCCCGATCCGGTGTCGAAGGTTGCCTGGGATAACTACGCCTGTCTCGCCCCTCAGGCGGCGGCGAAGCTGGGTGTGAGCTCGGGTGACGTGGTGCGCATCGAGTGCGGCGGACAGACGCTTGAGCTACCGGCGCTCGTTCAGCCCGGGCAGCATGAGGAAACCGTGGCCGTGGCGCTCGGCTTCGGCAGCCGGCTGTCGGCGCGGTTCGCCAAAGCCGGCCCTGAGTGGATTGAAGCGCGGCCGACATTGAATGAGAAGGGACTGGTGGGACTCAACGCGGCACCGCTGCTGGCGCTCGACCGCGGATCACTGCGCTATTCCCGCGCGGGAGCAAGGGTCGCCAAGACCGGCAGGCACACCGACCTCGCGTGCACGCAGGAGCACCACTCGCTGACCGTGCCCGAGCGGCTCAGGCCGGCGGCCGGAGCCACGCGGCCCATCGTGCAGGAAACATCGCTTACCCAGATACGGGAGCACCCGGGCCCGATAAAGGAAGAACCGCGGCCGGAACTGTGGCCGCCTGATCACACTTACCCCGTGCATCGCTGGGCCATGGTGATCGACCTCAATGCCTGCACGGGATGCGCGGCCTGTATTGTCGCCTGCCAGGCGGAGAACAACATTCCCGTTGTCGGGAAAGACGAGATGCGTCGCAAACGCGAAATGCACTGGATGCGCATCGACCGCTACTATTCCGGCGCGCCGGAGAACCCGCGAGTGGCGCACCAGCCGATGTTCTGCCAGCAGTGCGATCACGCTCCGTGCGAAACGGTTTGTCCGGTGCTGGCCACTTCGCACAGCGACGAGGGCCTGAACCAGCAAACCTACAACCGCTGCGTGGGCACCCGCTATTGCGCCAACAACTGTCCATACAAGGTCCGGCGTTTCAACTGGTTTGCGTACTCCCGCGAAGACCGCATGGCGAACCTCGCGCTGAACCCCGATGTCACCGTCCGCAGCCGCGGAGTGATGGAGAAATGCACCTTCTGCGTCCAGCGAATTCAGGATGCCAAGATGCAAGCCAAGCTTCAGGGCCGGAGTGTGCGGGACGGCGATGTGCAAACGGCCTGCCAGCAGACGTGCCCGGCGAAGGCGATCAACTTCGGCGATATGAGAGACCAGGAGAGCGAAGTGTCGCGCCTGATGGAGAGCGGGCGGCGCTTCCGGGTGCTCGAAGAGATCAACGTGCGTCCCGCGGTGGGATATCTCAAGATCGTCCGGCCCGATGGAGCAGCGGACGGGGAGAAAGAGAATGGCTGATATTGCGTTGAGTCCGCCCCTGGTGACGGGGCACAAGAGTCTTTCGGATGTCACCGGTGACGTCTGCCGCCCCATGGAGCGCCGGCCCGGGTTGGCATGGTGGGCGGCGTTCGTGGTGGCCTTTTCCATGCTGTCGCTTGGCATGGCGGCCATCGGCTACGAGATTGCCACGGGAGTCGGCACCTGGGGGCTGAACACCACGGTCGGCTGGGCGTTCGACATTACGAATTTCGTCTTCTGGATCGGTATCGGCCACGCCGGCACGCTGATCTCGGCTATTCTCTTCCTGTTCCGGCAGCGCTGGCGCACTGGCGTCAACCGGGCGGCGGAAGCCATGACGCTGTTCGCCGTGATGTGCGCGGGGCTTTTCCCGGTGATTCACATGGGGCGCCCATGGTTCGCCTATTGGATCTTCCCGTATCCGAACTTCCGCGGATCGCTGTGGATCAACTTCCGCTCGCCGCTGGCCTGGGACGCATTCGCGATCTCCACCTACTTCATCATCTCGGCCACGTTCTGGTATGTGGGTCTCATTCCGGATCTGGCTACCATCCGCGATCGCGCAAAACCCGGCCTGCGTAAGCAGATCTTCTCTATCCTGAGCCTCGGCTGGGACGGCGCCTACAAGACCTGGAACCGCTACGAGATGGTGTATCTGCTGCTGGCCGGGCTCGCCACGCCGCTCGTGGTCTCCGTGCACACCATCGTCAGTTGGGACTTCGCCACATCGGTGATTCCCGGCTGGCACGCGACCATCTTTCCTCCATACTTCGTCGCCGGGGCCATTTTCTCCGGCATGGCGATGGTGTTGACGCTGATGATCATCGCCCGCAAGACGATGGGCCTCGAAGCGTATATCAATCAACGTCATCTCGACGTGATGTCGAAGCTCATCATCGCCACGGGCAGCATTGTCGGGCTGGCGTATCTCACCGAGTTCTTCGTCGCCCAGTACGGCAGCAACCGCTACGAGCAGTTCGTCTTTCTCAACCGCGCCGGCGGGCCGTTCGCCTGGGCCTACTGGACCATGGTGAGTTGCAATGTCATCACGCCGCAGGTGCTGTGGTTCCGCAAGATCCGGCACAGTTGGACGATGGTCTTCATCATCACGATCTTCGTCAACATCGGTATGTGGTTCGAACGTTTCGTCATTATCGTGACCTCGCTGCATCGCGATTACCTTCCGGCCAGTTGGGCCAGTTACCGTCCTACGTCGATCGAGATCGCCATTCTCATCGGCAGCTTCGGACTGTTCTTCACGCTGTTTCTCATCTTCTGCCGGGTGTTGCCGGTAATTGCGATGGCCGAGATCAAGGGCGTGCTGAAACACGGCGCCGCCCACGGGGAGGCACATTGATGAGTCAATTCCAGTTGATCGGCATTTTCGATGAGGAAAGCGCGGTTACGGCCGCCATCAAGGCAGCCCGCGAACAGCGGTTGCGGATCGTGGAAGTGTACACACCGTACGCTGTGCACGGCCTTGAGCGTGCCCTCGGTTTGAAGCGCTCCCGCCTGGCGCTGGTCTGTCTGATCGCCGGCGCCATGGGCGCCATCCTCAAAATGTGGTTTGAAATCTGGACCGCCGCCATTGACTGGCCGGTGGACGTGGGCGGCAAGCCATGGAACTCCCTGCCGGCCTTTGTCCCCATTACGTTCGAAGTGATGGTGCTGTTCGCCGGCCTGTTCACCGTGGGCGCATTCCTGATTGTGTCGCGTCTCGGGCCGGGCAAACGACCCAGGCTGATTCATCCCCGGGTCACCGATGACCGCTTCGCGCTGGTCATCGAGGAAACGGACGCGGCGTTCGACGTCGCGCGTGTACGCCGCCTGCTCGAGTCCCACGGGGCGGTGGAGGTGACAGAATTGCTCGCCGAGGAGGTGCCCGCTTGAGCGCGAAGATCAACTGGACGCTTGCCGCGCTGTTCGCGCTGACAATGGCCGCCAACTTTGCCGTGCGGCCCGATCCCGACGTGCCGAATATCGACTATCTTCCGGATATGGCGCACTCGGCCGCTTATGCCTCGTTCTCGCCGAATCCCATCCTGCCGGAGGGCAAGACCATGCAACCGCCGGTTCCGGGTACCCTTCCGCGAGGGGTCACGCCGCTCCACTTTCAGGCGACTCCGGAAGATGCGCTGCGAGCAGGCGCTGAGTTGAAGAGTCCGCTCGATCCGGAGAAGGCGAAAATAAGAGGGACGGTGGTCTACCAAAACTTCTGTACGCCATGCCATGGCGGATCGATGCGGGGTGACGGCGCGGTGGCATTGCACGGCTATCCGGCGCCGCCGAACCTCAAGGGCGAGAAGAGCCTGAAACTCACCGAGGGCCAGATGTTCCACATCCTCACATTCGGCCAGAAGAAGATGCCGTCCTACGCTACACAGTTGACGCCGGAGGATCGCTGGAGCGTGATCGCTTACGTCAAGTCCGCGCAGAGCGAGGCTGAGGCAGCGCCATCTCCGGCAGCACCGTCGCCGGCGGCACAGTCGACGGCGACGCCGCCCGCGGCGGCACAGCCCCAGCCGGCTCAGGAGGTGAAGAAATGAGCGGATTGGAATTCTCTTACCATCCCCCGAGAACGCTGCACCGGAAACTGCTCGCGCTGGCGGGAATCGGCGCGCTCGCATGGATTGCCGGGTTGGTCTTCGCGCCCGAGCGCGCATGGGCCAACTTGCTGATAGTTTCCTACTGGCTGCTTTCGATGGGCTTGGCCGGCGGCCTCTTCGTGGGCCTGCAATACGTATGCGGCGCGGGATGGGCGGTCGCCTTCCGGCGGGTTCCCGAGGCTATGATCGCGGCTGCCCCGGCAGGCGCGGCGGGACTCCTGATCGTGTTCCTGTTCCATCCCGAGTTGTATCCCTGGATGACTCATCACGGCGAGTCAGGCGGCTTTCATGCATTCTGGCTGAATCGTCCTTTCTTCCTGCTTCGCGTTGTTATCTACTTTGTTCTCTGGTTCGGTTTCTCTTACTACCTGGTCCGCAACTCACACCGTCAGGACGAGGAGGGCGGCCTTGTCTACCGGCGGCGTAACATCCGCGCTTCGGCCATTTATATGTACGTCTTCGCGCTGACTTACTGGCTTGCCGGCGTGGACTGGATCATGTCACTCGAGCCCGAATGGACCAGCACCATTTTCGGAATTTACCACTACGCCGGAATGTTCGTGTCAGGGCTGGCGGCTATCATTCTGCTCATTCTCTGGCTGAAGCGGAAGTCGCCGCTCGGCGACTTCGTAAACCAGGAACACCTCCACGATCTCGGCAAGCTGCTGTTTGCCTTCAGCACGTTCTGGATGTACATCTTCTTCAGCCAGTACATGCTCATCTGGTACGCCAACATGACCGAAGAGAGCGTGTATTACATTCTGAGACAGCAAGGCGTGCTCGGCGTGCTGTTCCTGGTCAACGTGATGTTGAATTGGGGAGTGCCGTTTCTGATCCTTCTGTCGAGCGCCGCCAAGCGGACTCCCGCGATTCTGGCTTCGATGGCTGTTCTGGTGTTGGTGGGCCGGTGGCTGGACCTCTACCTGATGGTGATGCCGCCCGCCACGCACGGCAAGGTCGCTCTGCCATGGATGGAGATCGGCATGATGCTCGGGGCGATGGCGCTGTTCGTGTTGACGTTCATGGCGTGGTTCCGCCGCGCGCCGCAGGTGCCGGTGCGGGATCCGCTGCTCTCGCAGAGCCTGAGCTACCACAACTGAGCCGGACGCTGCACGCCCATAGGCCCTGGTTTTCATCAATAGAGAGGGGAACTACACGATGCCGTCCAGCAACATTGCAGGGGCCGTTGCAGTGACCCTCGCGCCTTCCGCAGATACGGGCGGCGGATCCGCAAAGCTTGCCGGCGCATATGCGCGATGTTCTTTTCGGGGTTCTTCGCGCAGTATCCATCGCGGCGAATCGCCGCCAACAACCGAGGAGTTGAGCATGAAACTACGCATCAAGGGCAATTCGCTACGGCTCCGGCTGACCAGGCCGGAAGTCGCGCGCCTTTCCGCCGGCGAACCGGTGGAAGAGTCCACCGAGTTTGCTCCGAACCAGATCCTGCGGTACAGAGTCCAGCCGGGGGCGGGGACGGATGACATCCGCGCCTCGTTCGACTCCGGGGTGGCGGTGGTGACGGTGGCGGGGGACCGCATTCGCCTGTGGGCCGCCTCTGATGAAACCGGTATCTACGGCTTAACCGGCGCGCTCGACATCGCGATCGAAAAGGACTTCCGCTGCCTGACCCGTCCGGAAGAACGTCTTGACCCCGATGTTTATCCGCATCCCGGCGACGAGGAGTGCGGCGCCGATCCCAACCGGTAGTCCCGTGACCCCTTCCGAGGCTAATTCGCATCGCGGCGCCGCGGCTGCCCTGGCAGCCGGGCTCTCTCCCAGCTATTTCGCGATGGTGATGGCCACGGGCATCGTTTCACTTTCCGCCCACATGCTGGGCCCGGCGTGGCTCGCGTCGGCGCTGTTCTTCCTCAACATCGCGGCCTACGTGATCATCTGGGTGCTGTACCTGCTGCG